>JACPJY010000064.1 GCA_016187325.1 Rhodospirillales bacterium
ATGAAGAAATGCACGCTGTGCATCGACCGCATCTACAACGACAACCTGGATGAGAGCGAACGAGTGCCGGCCTGCGTTTCCACCTGTCCGGCGCACGCGCGTCATTTCGGCGACCTCGGCGATCCCGACTCGGCGGTCTCGAAGCTGGTCGCCGAGCGCGGTGGCTACGACCTGATGCCCGAGCTCGGCTACAAGCCGACCAACAAGTACCTGCCGCCACGGCCTCGCAAGTGCGGCGCCGGCGCCACCGGCGCGGCGGCCGAATTGCCGGCGATGCCCGGCGCCGATCGGCCGCTGTTGCGCTGGGTCGACCGGGTGTTGTCGCGCTAGCGCGGCATCGGAGGCGGCGCGCGTGATTCCAACGTTTTCGATCATCTGCTTCACCGTGCTGTCCGGTGCCGGTTACGGGCTGCTGGCGCTGCTCGGCGTACTCGCATGGGCGGGCGCGCTTGGGCCGGACTTCCGTTTCGGGCTGGCGGGATTCTCACTTTCCATGGGCGCGGTAACCGCGGGTCTGGCGGCGTCGGCGTTCCACCTCGGGCGGCCCGAACGGGCGTGGCGCGCGTTCAGCCAGTGGCGGACATCGTGGCTGTCGCGGGAAGGGGTGGCGTCGATCGTCACCTTCGCGCCGGCGGCGGCGTTCGCGTGGGGCTGGCTGGTCGCCGGCTCGACCGCCGGTGGCTGGGGGTGGGCCGGGCTGGCGAGCGCGGCATTGGCGACGGCGACGGTGGTGTGCACGGCGATGATCTACCGCAGCCTCGCCACCATCCACCAATGGGCCAACAGCTGGGTGGTGCCGGGATACCTGATGCTGGCGCTGATGACCGGCGCGCAGTGGCTGAACGGGCTCGCGATGCTGTTGTCGGGCGACGCCCGCTTCGCGCCCTTGGCGGCGGCATCGGCGGCGATGGCGCTGGCGCTCAAGTTCGGCTACTGGCGCTTCATCGACGCAAGCCGCCATCCGAGCACGCCGGAAACGGCAACCGGCCTCGGTTCCCTCGGCCGAGTGCGTCATTTCGAGGGCCCGCACACGGAAGAGAATTACCTCACGCAGGAGATGGGCTTCCGGGTCGCCCGCAAGCACGCGACCAAACTGCGCCGCCTCGCCGCCGTCGGCGGCTTCGTGTTGCCGATGGTGCTGTGCCTGGTGGCGGCGCTGTCGGCGAACGCGGTCGGCGTCGCGACGGCGATGGCGGCGGCGGTGCTGGCGACCATTGGCGTCGGCGTCGAACGCTGGCTGTTTTTCGCCGAAGCGCGGCACACCGTCAGCCTGTATTACGGGGCGACACGGGCGTGATCGGGGCCTCGGAGGGCCCTGAAACGGATGCTCCTGAGGCAGTACCTGCGTCGCCGGCAGGCCCGGCGTGGCCCAAGGAATTTAAGCCGCTTTTCCGCTTATTGTCTGGCTTTTCCCAGAGACGCTTGACTTTCGACTAGCCTGCCTCTATGGTGCCGGCCAGAAGAAAAACAATAACGCATGGCGACTCATGTCGGGCGCGAGCAGGTTGAAGCGCCCTATGGGGTTGATAAAATGGCTGAATTCGCCGATTCGGCCGTCGGTACGGATGGTAACGCCACCGCCGGGCATCATGTGGATGCCACGGAAGGTGGTAGTGTTTCTCTACCGGACGGTTTCTCTCTTTCCAACGCAAATTTCGAGGCTCAGGGTTCCGACCTGGTATTGACCGGCGCCGATGGCGCGCAGGTCACGGTCGGCGGCTTCTTCGCGCAAGCCAACCCGCCTGAGCTGGTGGGCTCCGATGGCGCCCAGATCAGCGGCGAGGTGGCAACGCAACTAGCCGGCGCTCCCGCTGGCGGCGAATCGATTTCCGCCGGCACCGACGGCCACAACATGATCGCCCAGAACCCGACCATGATTACCGGCAGCGACGGCGAGCCGATCGGCAACGTCGAGAACCTGTCCGGCACCGTGTTTGCCGTGCGCACCGATGGCACGCGAGTCGAGCTGAAGATCGGCGACTCGGTGTTCCAAGGCGACATCATTGAATCCAGCGGCGATGGTGCCGTCGGCGTCCTGC
>JACPJY010000012.1 GCA_016187325.1 Rhodospirillales bacterium
GCGGATCATCTTGGTCCGATCGGCGGCCGACATCTGCGACGCCGCCTCCATGTCGGCGGCGCTCGGCCCCGGCTCAGCCGGCACCGCCGGCCTCGGCGGTATCGCCGCGGCCGCCGGCGGGTTCTGCTTCGCCAGCGCGGCCGCCGCAGCTGATGGTTTTACGGAGCCGGCGGCGAGCTTGAGGTCGCCCTCGGCGCGGCCGATCTGCTCGTTGACCGCGTCGAGCCACGGCGCGCCGGCCGGCGACACGGCCCGCAAATCCACCCACGCCTGCAGCGCCTCGCGGACCCGGTTCTGTTGCGCCAGCGCCAGGCCGACGTAATAACGGGCCTGCGGGTTGAAGGGATCGGCGACGACGACGTCGTTGAACAGCCGGAACGCCTCCGCCGTCACCTGGCCGTCGGCGGCCAGTACCAGCGCTTCGCCGTAAGAGGCGGCGAGGTCGAGACGGCCGCCCGACAGGTCCAGCGCCCGCCGGTATGCCGCCACCATGCCCTGTAAATCGCCGATGGTGTTGTAGGTGCGGGCGAGCAGGATCCAGCCGTCGAGGTCGCCCGGATTGTCCTTGAGCCGCGCCGCCAGCTTGGCCGCCAGGCCGGCGACTTCGGCGTGCTCGGCGTCGGCGTTGCCGCCGGCGAGGCGCGAGCCGACGTTGCGCTCGGCGAACGGGAAGTTCGGGATGTCGGGCGAGCCGAGAACGAAATAAAACCCGAAGGCGGCCGCGGACAACGCCGCCGCCAAACCACCGGCCAGCACCCGGCCCGGCACCGGCGGCGGAGTCTCGGTCACGGACCCGGCGTCGGCCGCCGCCAGCATGCGGCGCTGCACCTCGACGCGCGCCGCCTCGGCCTCGGCGGCGTCCAGGAGGCCGCGCTCCCGGTCGCGCTCGATCTCGCCCAACTGGTCGCGGTAGACGGCGAGGTCGTACTCGGCGCGCTTGGCGGCCGGTTTCGCCGGGCGGCGCATCAGCGGAATGGCCACCGCCGCCGCCACGGCTGCGGTCATCACCACGGCGATGGCGATCAGCCCGGTCACGGCGCGCCGTCCTTCATCAGCTTGGCGAGGCGGCGCTGCTCGTCGGCGGTCAGCGGCGCCGCCTTCGCCGCGCCGCCGCCGGCGGCCGAACGCCGGTTGCGGCGCAAGTACGCGATCATGGCGGCGATGCCGCCGAGAGCGATCAGCGCCGGGCCGATCCACAGCACCAGCGTCGCGCCTTTGAACGGCGGCTTCAGCAGCACGAAGTCGCCATAGCGCGCGACCACGAACTCGACCACGTCGCCGTCGCTGTCGCCGGCCTTCAGGCGCTCGCGGACGATGACACGCAGATCCTTCGCCAGGTCGGCGTCGGAATCGTCGATCGACTGGTTCTGGCACACCAGACAGCGCAGCCCCTTGGAAATCTCGCGGGCGCGTTTCTCCAACAGCGGGTCTTTCAGCATCTCGTCCGGGTTGACGGCCGCCGCCGGCCGCCAGCGCCAGAGTCAGCGCCGATACGAACAGCGCCGCGAACAACGCCATGGGCAACGCCAAACGGGACAAGCGCGCCGTCATTTCTTCAAGTCCCTGATGATCGGCACGATCTGCTTCCTGAGGATGTCCGGCGACATCGGTCCGACCTGCTTGTGGCGGATCTTGCCGAAGCGGTCGACGATGAACGTCTCCGGCACCCCGTAGACGCCCCAGTCGATGCCGACGCGGCCGTCGCGGTCGGCGCCGGTGGCGTAATAGGAGTCGCCGAGCGCGCTCAGCCAGCGCAGCGCGTCGGCCGGCTTGTCCTTGTAGTTGAGGCCGTAGACGCGGGCGATCTTCATCTCGGCGAGCTCGGTGACTAGCGGATGCTCGGCCCGGCACGGGATGCACCACGACGCGAATACGTTGACCACGGTGATGTCGCCCTTGAGGTCGTCGCTGGAGAAGCCGTTTCCCTTGCCGCCCTCGATCGGCGGCAGCTTGAACGCCGGCACCGGCTTGTCGATCAGCGCCGACGGGATGATCTTCGGGTCCTTGGTGAGGCCGAGGGCGAAATACCCCGCCATCACTAGGAACACAGCGAGCGGCAGGAGATAAAGAGCGCGCGTCGGCAACGGCGGCGTTCCCGATCAGGCCCGCGCCGCCTGGGCGACGCCGGCACCGGCGCGCCGCGCCGGGGCGCCGACGCGGTGGCGGCGGTCGGAAAGGCTGAGCACGCCGCCCGCGACCATGATCAGCACGCCGGCCCACATCCACGCCACCAGCGGGTTGAAGTAAATCCGAGTCACGTAGGCGCCGGCGGCGCCCTCGGCCTCGCCGATCACGGCGTAGAGGTCGCCCCAGAAGGTGGTGTGGATGGCGGCCTCGGTGGTCGGCCGCTGGCCGACGTCGTAGACGCGCCTTTCCGGCATCAGCGTGACGAAGGGCTTGCCGTCTCGGCTCACCCGGAAGGCGCCGGCGACGAGCTGATAGTTGGGACCGCGTCCGGCGCGGGCGCCATCGAAGGTGAAGGCGTAGCCGCCGACGGTGACAGTGTCGCCCGGCTTCATGGCCTGGATGCTCTCGGTCTTCCAGGCGCCAGCAGCGGCCATGCCGGCAACGGCAATGGCCAAGCCCAAGTGCGCCAGCGTCATGCCCCAGGCGGCGCGCGGCGTGCGCCGCAGGCGGCCGAGGCTGTCGGCGGCAGAGTCGCGGAACAGCCGGATGCGCGACGCCAACTCGACCAAGGTGCCGACGAACAGCCACGCCGCCAGCCCGACGCCGGCGACGCCGAGCAGCGGCCCGCCGGTCATCGCCGCCCACGCCAGCGCCATCACCGCCAGCGCTGCCAGCGCCGCCGCCCACAGTCGCGACAGCGCCGGCGCCAGATCGGCGCGCTTCCACGCCAGCAACGGCCCGACCGCCATGGCGACGATCATCGGCACCATCAGCGGGATGAATACGGCGTTGAAGAACGGCGGACCGACGGAGACCTTGCCGCCGCCAACGGCGTCGAGCACCAACGGATAGAGGGTGCCCAAAAGCACCGCGGCGGCCGCCGTCACCATCACCAGGTTGTTGAGAAGCAACGCGCCTTCGCGCGAGATCGGCTGGAACAGGCCGGTGGAGACCAGCGCCGGCCCGCGCACTGCGAACAACGCCAGCGAGCCGCCGATGACGATGATCAGCAGCATCAGGATGAACACGCCGCGCGCCGGGTCGGTGGCGAACGCGTGCACCGACGTCAGCACGCCGGAACGCACCAGGAAGGTGCCCAGCAGGCTGAGCGAGAAGGTGACGATGGCGAGCAGGATGGTCCAGCCCTTCAGCGTGTCGCGTTTCTCGACCACGGTCGAGGAGTGCAGGAGCGCGGTGCCCGCCAGCCACGGCATGAAGGAGGCGTTCTCGACAGGGTCCCAGAACCACCAGCCACCCCAGCCGAGCTCGTAGTACGCCCACCACGAGCCGAGGGCGATGCCGGCGGTCAGGAAACACCACGCCGCCAGCGTCCACGGCCGCACCCAGCGCGCCCACGTGGCGTCGACGCGGCCCTCGATCAGGGCGGCGATGGCGAACGAGAACGCCATCGAGAAGCCGACGTAGCCGAGGTACAGCATCGGCGGATGGAAGGCGAGGCCCGGATCCTGCAACAGCGGGTTGAGGTCGTTGCCGTTCAAGGGCGGCGGGGTGATGCGCTGGAACGGGTTCGAGGTCAACAGCATGAACAGATAGAAGCCGACGGCGATCAGCGCCTGGATGCCGAGCACGCGGGCGCGCAAGCTCGGCGGCAGGTTGGCGCCGAACAAGGCGACCGCCGAGCCGAACAGCGCCAGGATCAGCACCCACAGCAGAAGCGATCCCTCGTGATTGCCCCACACGCCGGAAATCTTGTAGAGCAGCGGCTTCGCCGTGTGCGAGTTGCTGACGACGTTGAGGACCGAGAAATCCGACGTGATGTAGAGCTGCATCAGGCAGCCGAAGGCGGTCGTCACCAGGGCGAGCTGCACCAGCGCCGCCGGCTTGGCGACCGCCATCCACGGGCGAATGCCATGGTGGGCGCCGTAGAGCGGCAGCGCCGCCTGCACGATGCCGACGAGGAGCGCCAGGATCAGTGCGAAGTGGCCGATTTCCGCTGTCATGAATTGTCCGCCTTTTCCGGGATCATAACGATGCGGCGAGTCGTCAGGCCCGATGGCCGTCGTCGTTGCCGCCGTCGCCTTCCAACGCCTTCAGCGCCGCCTCGCGGGCGTGCAGCGTCCTGAGGCTTGCCACCACCAGGCCGATCAGTACCGCCGCGGCAGCACCGTACGCCGGCCACACGTAGGCACCGTAGCCGCCCATCTCCAGATACGACGCCAGCGCGTTCACGGCCGATCCGTCCCTTGCCCGGTTGCGACCTAGACATACGGCCTCGGCGGCCGCCCTTCAACCCCGACAAAATAGGGAATCTCGGTCGCCGGCGACTTGACCAGCGTCAACGGCGGCGATCCTTGACGCGCCACCGGGTTCAGCCGCCGGCCTGGCGATGGCGGTTGGCGCGGAGGCGGCCGGCGAGGAACTCGCTGCGGATGCGTACCAGCAGCAGCCACAGATAAAGACCGGTGAAGGCGAGCGCCATCACCAACAGCGGCGCCAGCATGCTGGCGTGGATCGCCGGGCCGCCGATCTTGAGCACGCTCGCCGGCTGGTGCAACGTGTTCCACCAGTCGACCGAGAACTTGATCACCGGCACGTTGACGAACCCGACCAGCGCCAGCATCGCCGCCGCCCGCGCGCCGCGCCCGGGGTCGTCGAAGGCGGTGTTGAGCGCGATGTAGCCGAGATACAGGAACAACAGCACCAGCACGCTGGTCAGCCGCGCGTCCCACACCCACCAGGTGCCCCACATCGGCTTGCCCCACAGCGAGCCAGTGACCAGCGCC
>JACPJY010000065.1 GCA_016187325.1 Rhodospirillales bacterium
AAGTCCTGAGCGCCGCGGTCGGTCGCGCCTCCGGCGCCAAGGGAACGCTGAAATCGCTGCTCGCCAGCGCCACTTGGCAGGACGACAAGACCGCGTCGGAGGCAATACGCGACCCGTTGATGCGTCTGTGCTTGCGCTATGTCGCCGAAGAGAAAGCCACTGGCGGCCGCGCGCTCGATGCGGTCGCCCATTTTCACCTGTCGAACGGCGCCAGCATCGAACGGCTCAATTGGAAAGCTGACCTATCACCGAAAGGGTGCCAGCAATCCGCCGGCATGATGTTGAACTACCTCTATGATCTCAGCCGTGTCGAAGAAAACCACGAGGCCTACACCTCGGAAGGGAAGGTGCGACTGTCGTCGTCGGCGCGGGGGATTCTAAAAGGCTGAAATCACGGGTTCGACCCAAGACCGCGGCGCGACTCGCCACTGCCGGCCGTCATAATTGACAGCCGGGGCGCAATGGATAGAGTTCAGGCCCCGCGAGCGGTTCCGGGGCCGGATTGCTGGGAGTTCCGCGGGCGTGGCGGAATTGGTAGACGCGCAGGCCTTAGGAGCCTGTGACGCAAGTCGTGGGGGTTCGAGTCCCTCCGCCCGCACCAGAATGTTTGCCGGATTGCCATTCGCGGGATATACACGGTCGAATCGGGTTGCCGCCGAAAGGGCGGGAATCCGGCTGTTTTGACGGTCACATCGCGGTCGGGAGTCATGCAAGTCACGGAAACCAAGTCTGAAGGATTGAGCCGCGAATTCCATATCGCGTTGCCGGCCCGCGAGATCGAGGAAAAAATCAGCCTGCGCCTGACGGAGCTGGCGCGCACCGCGCACCTCCCGGGTTTTCGTCCCGGCAAGGTCCCGGTGGCGGTGCTGCGCAAGAAATACGGGTCTTCGGTGATGGGAGAGGTGCTGGAGCGCGCGGTCAGCGATTCGTCGCGGCAGGCGCTGGAGGAAAAGGGGCTGCGCCCAGCGACCCAGCCGCGGATCGAGATCACCTCGTTCAAGGACGGCGGCGACCTCGAATACACCATCGCCGTCGATCTCTTGCCGGAGATCAAGCCGGTCGACTTCTCCAAGATCAAGCTGCAACGCTACGTACCGGCAACCAAGGACGCCGACATCGACAAGGCGCTTGCCAATCTGGCCCAGGCGCACGGCACGACGACGCCGATCAAGGAAGACCGTGCGGCAGCAAAGGGCGACACCTTGGTCATCGACTTCATCGGCCGCATCGGCGACAACGAATTCCCGGGCGGTAAGGCCGACGGTTACGAGTTGAAATTGGGCTCAGGCACCTTCATCCCCGGTTTCGAGGATCAACTAATCGGCGTCAAGGCCGGCGACGCGGTCGTGGTCAAAGTGACGTTCCCGGAGGCGCTCAGGCACCTTCATCCCCGGTTTCGAGGATCAACTAATCGGCGTCAAGGCCGGCGACGCGGTCGTGGTCAAAGTGACGTTCCCGGAGGCTTATGGTGCTGAGGAGCTGGCCGGCAAGGCCGCCGCTTTCGACGTTGCCGTCAAAGAGCTCCACGAAAACGCGCCGGCGGCGATCGACGACGCGCTGGCTAAGAAGCTCGGAATGGCCGACCTTGGGGCGTTGAAGACGGCGATCAAGGACGAGCAGGAGCGCGAATTTCACGGCCTCGGGCGGATGCTGCTAAAGCGGGGGTTGTTGGACGCGCTTGCCGACACTCACGACTTCGAAGTTCCCGAGAAGCTTCTCGACCAGGAGTTCGAGGCAATCTGGAAGCAATACGAGGAACAGAAAAAAGCCGGGGGCGGCACCGATAACGAAGCGGCCGGTATGTCCGAAGACGAGCAGAAGGACGAGTTCCGGCAACTTGCCGAACGCCGGGTACGCCTCGGCCTGCTGTTGTCCGAGGTTGGACGCGCCAACAACATCCAGATCAGCCAGGAGGATATCAACCGCCAGCTGATGATGGAGGCCCGCCGCCACCCGGGCCACGAGAAAGAGGTGATGGACCATTTCAAGAAGACGCCCGGCGCCATGCAGCAGTTGACGGCACCGGTATACGAGGAAAAGGTTGTCGACTTCATCCTCGAACTGGCAACTGTGACCGACAAGAAGGCGACCATGGCCGAATTGATCAAGGCCTTGGAAGAGGATGTCACCGCCAAGCCAAAAGCCAAGGCGAAGTCCAAGGCCAAGGCAAAAACGAAAGCGAAGCAGACGAAAAACCCGACCAAGAAGGCCAAGAAAGGCTAACGGGCGCGCCAGCGACAAGCATATTTCGGAAAGGTCCGTCCATGAGCGATCCGGTCCATCCTCCCATGAGCAACCTCATCCCGATGGTCGTCGAGACCACCAACCGGGGCGAACGCGCCTACGACATCTATTCGCGCCTGTTGAAGGAGCGAATCATCTTCCTCACCGGCACGGTCGACGACCATGTTGCCAGCCTGGTTTGCGCGCAGTTGCTGTTCCTCGAATCGGAAAACCCGAAAAAGGACATCGCGTTCTACATCAATTCGCCGGGCGGCGTCGTGACGGCGGGCCTGGCGATTTATGACACCATGCGCTACATCCGCCCCGACGTTTCGACGGTGTGCATCGGTCAGGCGGCGTCGATGGGCTCGCTGCTCCTGTGTTGCGGTGCGAAGGGCAAGCGCTACGCGCTGCCGAACTCGCGAATCATGATGCACCAGCCGTCCGGCGGCGCCCAGGGACAGGCCACCGACATCGAGATCCAGGCACGGGAAATTCTCAAGCTCCGCGAACGGCTTAACCACATCTACGTCGAGCATACGGGGCAGCCCATCAAGGTCATCGAGGAAGCGGTCGAACGGGACCGCTTCATGAGCCCCGATGAGGCGCTGAATTTCGGCCTTATCGACGAGGTCGTGACTGAACGGCCGCCGGTGGGCGAGGACAACAGCATCGACGACAAGAAAAAGCAGGACGATTAAGGAAACGACAACGATTATAGGTCATGCTATAGCCGGGCAGCGGAAAGCGTTGTGCCGCCGCCACCGGAAGCGAATCGGGAGGCTCGAATATACCGGTTTTCCGGGAGGATTTGGGGATTGGCGCGCCGGGTCCGTGCAGGTAACATTGGGAAAACGGAGGGGCCGGTTTACCGAATGGAGAAACCATGAGTAAGTCCACCGGCGGCGACTCTAAGAATACCCTGTACTGCTCCTTCTGCGGCAAAAGCCAGCATGAAGTCCGGAAGCTCATTGCCGGCCCGACGGTATTCATTTGCGATGAATGCGTCGAGCTGTGCATGGACATCATCCGCGAGGAGCACAAGACCAACCTGGTGAAATCGGGCGACGGGGTGCCGACGCCGCGTGACATCTGCAATGTGCTGGACGATTACGTGATCGGCCAAGACCACGCCAAGCGGGTGCTGTCGGTGGCGGTCCATAACCATTACAAGCGGCTTAACCACGGCGCTAAAAATAACGACGTCGAGTTGGCAAAATCGAACATCCTGTTGGTCGGGCCGACCGGCTGCGGCAAGACGCTGCTGGCGCAGACGCTGGCGCGCATCCTCGACGTGCCATTCACCATGGCCGACGCGACGACGCTGACCGAGGCCGGCTACGTCGGCGAGGACGTCGAGAACATCATCCTCAAGCTGCTGCAGGCCGCCGACTACAATGTCGAGCGTGCGCAGCGTGGCATTGTCTATATCGACGAGGTGGACAAGATTTCGCGCAAGTCTGACAATCCCTCGATAACCCGTGACGTGTCGGGCGAAGGCGTGCAGCAGGCGCTCCTGAAGATCATGGAAGGCACGATCGCCAGCGTACCCCCGCAGGGCGGCCGCAAGCATCCGCAGCAGGAGTTCCTGCAGGTCGACACCACCAACATCCTGTTCGTGTGCGGCGGCGCGTTCTCCGGGCTGGAAAAAATCATTTCGGCGCGCGGCAAGGGCACGACCATCGGCTTCGGCGCCGACGTGCGCTCCCCCGACGACCGCGACACCGGCGAAATCCTGCGCGACGTCGAGCCGGAGGATTTGTTGAAGTTCGGGCTGATCCCGGAATTCGTGGGGCGCCTGCCGGTCGTCGCCACTCTCGACGATCTGAACAAGGCGGCGCTGATCGATATCCTGACTAAGCCGAAGAACGCTCTGGTCAAGCAATACCAACGGCTGTTCGAAATGGAGGACGTGCGGCTGACGTTCTCCGACGACGCCCTGGTTGCCATTGCCGAACGCGCCGTGGAGCGCAAGACCGGGGCCCGCGGCCTGCGTTCGATCATGGAGAATATCCTCCTTACCACCATGTTCGAGCTTCCGGGGCTCGAGGGAGTCGAGGAGGTGGTGATCAGCCGCGAAGTGGCCGAAGACAGCGCCAGCCCGCTCTATATCTACTCGGACCGGCACGAGGACGTCGAAAGCAGCGCCTGACCGGGTCCGGGTATCGGCCGAGAAATCGCCTCGGCAACCTTGAACGGCGCCCCGAACGAGACCATTTCTGTCTGGAGGTCCCACCCGGACGTTGACGATCCATCCGCCAAAACCCCGTTTTCAGGACCTGGGCCAACCACTTTGGTAACCCCTTGGAAAAAGGCAGACCGCCCGTGACGCATCAAGCCGACCAATACCCCGTCCTTCCGCTCCGCGACATTGTGGTATTCCCGCATATGATCGTGCCGCTGTTCGTCGGTCGCGAGAAGTCGGTGCGCGCACTCGAGGACGTAATGAAGGACGACAAGCAGATCCTGCTGGTCGCGCAGCGCAACGCTGCCCAAGACGACCCGGCAGCGGCGGATATCTACGACGTCGGCACGGTATCGACCGTGCTTCAGCTCCTGAAGCTGCCCGACGGCACGGTGAAGGTGCTGGTCGAAGGCGTACAGCGGGCGAAGATCAAGCGCTTCGTCGAGAACCCGGATTTCTTTATGGTTGAGGCGCAGCTGATCCCCGAAGCCGAAGGCGTGGCCCAGGAGCTGGAGGCACTGAGCCGTTCGGTGGTCACCCAGTTCGAGCAGTACATCAAGCTCAACAAGAAGATTCCGCCCGAGGTGCTAGTCTCCATCAACCAGATCGAGGACGCGAGCAAGCTCGCCGACACAGTGGCCTCGCACCTGGCGCTGAAGATCTCGGAGAAGCAGGAACTCCTCGAGACCGAGTCGGTCGCCGAGCGGCTGGAGCGCGTCTATTCGTACATGGAGGCCGAGATCGGCGTCCTGCAGGTGGAGAAGAAGATCCGTTCGCGCGTCAAACGGCAGATGGAGAAGACCCAGCGCGAGTACTACCTGAACGAACAATTGAAGGCGATCCAGAAGGAGCTTGGCGAGACCGAGGACGGCCGCGACGAAGCCGCCGAGATTGAAGACAAGATCAAGAAGACCAAGCTGAGCAAGGAAGCCCGTGAAAAGGCTCTCGGCGAGTTAAAGAAGCTGAAGTCGATGAGCCCGATGTCGGCCGAAGCCACCGTGGTCCGCAATTACCTCGATTGGATGCTATCAATTCCGTGGAAAAAGCGCACCCGGATCAAGAAGGACATCAGGCTGGCCGAGGACATCCTGAATGCCGACCACTATGGGTTGGAGAAGGTCAAGCAGCGGATTCTCGAATACCTGGCGGTGCAGCAGCGGACCAACAAAATCTCGGGCCCGATCCTGTGTCTAGTCGGCCCGCCGGGCGTCGGCAAGACCTCGCTCGGCCAATCAATCGCGCGTGCCACCGGGCGCAACTTCGTCCGCATGTCGCTGGGCGGGGTGCGCGACGAGTCCGAAATTCGCGGGCACAGGCGCACTTACATCGGCTCGATGCCCGGCAAGATCGTACAGGGCATGAAGAAGGCCAAGTCGTCTAACCCGCTGTTCCTGCTAGACGAGGTCGACAAGATGGGCCACGACTGGCGCGGCGATCCGGCGGCAGCCCTGCTGGAGGTCCTGGACCCCGAGCAGAACCACACCTTCAACGATCATTACCTGGAGGTCGACTACGACCTCTCGGACGTGTTCTTCGTGACCACGGCAAATACGCTCAACATGCCGCCGGCGCTCCTCGATCGCATGGAGACCATCCGGCTGTCTGGCTACACCGAGGACGAGAAGGTGGAGATCGCCAAGCAGCACCTGATCCCGAAGCAGATCAAGAAGCACGGGCTGAAGAAAGGTGAATGGGAGATCTCGGAATCGGCGCTGCGCGACGTGATTCGCTATTACACGCGGGAATCCGGCGTCCGCAACCTGGAACGGGAAATCGCCAATCTGGCGCGCAAATCGATCAAGCACATCATGCTTGGCAAGGACAAGACCGTCAGTATCACTAGGCGCAACCTCGGCAAGTGGGCCGGCATCCGCAAGTATCGGTTCGGCGAGATCGAGCTCGACGACCTGGTGGGCGTCACCACCGGCTTAGCTTGGACCGAAGTCGGCGGCGAGCTGCTGTCGATCGAGGCAGTGATAGTGCCCGGCAAGGGAAAGATGACGATCACCGGTAAGCTGGGCGACGTGATGACGGAGTCGATCCAGGCCGCCAAGTCGTTCGTGCAGTCGCGGGCGCACCAGTTCGGCATCCACCCGACGCTGTTCACCAAGAAGGACATTCACGTCCATGTGCCGGAGGGCGCGACGCCGAAGGACGGGCCATCCGCCGGCGTTGCCATGGTGACGTCGATCGTTTCGGTGCTGACCGGCATCCCCGTCAAGCGCGACATCGCGATGACCGGCGAGGTAACGCTGCGTGGCCGCGTGTTGCCGATCGGCGGCCTGAAGGAAAAGCTGTTGGCGGCGCTGCGCGGCGGCATCAAGACGGTGTTGATCCCGAAGGATAACGAAAAGGATCTCGAGGAAATCCCGGACAACGTCAAACGGGTCTTGAAGGTCATCACCGTTGCGATGGTCGACGAGGTTCTCCAGCACGCGTTGGTGCGCCAGCCGACCCCGGTGGAGTGGGACGAACAGGCGGAACTCGAGGCGAGCATGGCCGCCGCCAAGGCCGACACCGACGACGACGTCAGCGGCATCGTCACTCATTGAAGTGCTGTTTTGACCCGCAGCGGACGCGGGTTTGCGAAAACGCCCGCCGGCGACGCGCCGGCGGGCGAATTCGTGAGCGAATCGCCTGCCCGGGATTCGCGCGCGAATCCCGGGAAATCGCGGTTTCGGCCGCGGCGGGGCGCGGATTTTCGCCGAATTCGGCGCCGCGGGCGCGCCCAGGCACGAGGCGATTCACTCCATGATTTCAACGCTTAATCCGGGCTGTCCCTTGGAAACCCGCAAGAAACCGCGAAATTCCGCGGCGCGGCGATTGACGCCGTTTGCAAGCCGCCCGTAGACTCCGGGCCGTCGAAGGGTTTCGCGGATATTGCTGAATGCGTTGGCTATCCGGTCGAACGGTCCATCAACGGTCACACCATTTTTAGAGGGGGCTTTCCATTGAACAAAAATGATCTCGTCGCCGCAGTGGCGAGCCGCACTGGTTTATCGAAGACTGACGCCGCCAAGGCGGTCGACGGCTTTATCGACTCCGTCACCGCGGCGCTCAAGAAGGGCGCGGAAGTGCGTCTCGTCGGCTTCGGTACCTTTAGCGTCTCCCGGCGCGCCGCCACCACCGGCCGCAACCCGCGGACGGGGGAGCGCATCCAGATCCCGGCTTCCAATCAGCCGAAGTTCAAGGCTGGCAAGGCGTTGAAGGCCTCGGTTAACTAACTCGCCTGCGAGCCGAAATCGATGCCGGCTGCGCCGTATGGCGCGGCCGGCGTTGTTTTTAGGCAACCGGATAACCGCCATGATGGCGCGTCGTCATAACGCTTGTGCCGGCACGACTGGAGCCTGTATTTTCCTTGGGCTTTTCCGCACGATTCCGGGGCTTTGGGGCGGTTAGCTCAGTTGGGAGAGCAACTGGCTTACATCCAGTAGGTCGGCGGTTCGAGTCCGTCACCGCCCACCACCTTCCGGAACCCGAAAATTGCTCGGATTTCTGCGGTGTTGCAGCGGTGCGATAGCTGTTGACACCCTGTCGGACGGTGGCTTACATGAAGCCCGCTCCGAATGGTCCCCCGGTGATCCCCTCGGGACCGGCTGAATCCTGCTTCGGGGGTGTAGCTCAGTTTGGTTAGAGCGCCGGCCTGTCACGCCGGAGGCCGCGGGTTCGAGTCCCGTCACTCCCGCCATTTCCCCGCCGCCCGGCCCGGCAAAAACCGCCTTGAATTGGTTGCTAAAAGGGGGCCGGTCGGGCACTTTATGCGGAGTGAAGCGAGCCGGGCGTTCTCAGCGTTCCCGGCCCCGTATTTTGGAAGGCAGCCGTGGATCAATTGCTCGCCGATTATCTGCCGATCCTCATCTTTCTCGGTATCGCCGTTGCCATCGCCGGAATCGCCATCGGCGCCTCCTACGTAATCGTGCCGCAGAAACCCGACGTCGAGAAGACATCCGCCTACGAATGCGGATTCGACGCCTTCGATGACGCGCGCCACAAGTTCGACGTCCGATTCTATCTGGTGGCGATCCTGTTCATCATCTTCGACCTCGAGGTGGCGTTCCTGTTCCCGTGGGCGATAACCCTCGGAAAAATCGGCGCATTCGGCTTCTGGTCGATGATGGTTTTTCTGGCAATTCTGACCATCGGGTTTATATACGAATGGAGGAAGGGAGCGCTGGAATGGGAATAATCACCGATCCCGCCCACGGCCAGGCGCCGTTACCGCCCGGTCCCGAGCAAGACGCGCTTCTCAGGCAAGTCACAGGCGAACTGCAGGACAAGGGCTTCGTCATCGCCAGTATCGACAAGCTGGTCAACTGGGCGCGCACTGGCTCGCTGTGGCCGATGACCTTCGGGCTCGCCTGCTGCGCCATCGAGATGATCCACGCCTATTGCAGCCGCTATGACCTCGACCGCTTCGGCGTCGTGCCGCGTCCGAGTCCGCGCCAGTCCGACGTGATCATTGTCGCCGGCACGCTGACCAACAAGATGGCGCCGGCCTTCCGCAAGGTCTACGACCAGATGGCGGAGCCGCGCTACGTGATCTCCATGGGTTCCTGCGCCAACGGCGGCGGCTACTACCATTACTCCTACTCGGTAGTACGCGGCTGCGACCGCGTGGTGCCGGTCGACATCTACGTTCCCGGATGCCCACCGACGGCCGAGGCGCTCGTCTACGGCATCCTCCAACTGCAGAAGAAGATCAACAGGACGGGAACACTCTGGCGTTGACCGGCGCCGCTACGGCAAAGCGGACGACAAGAAACCGATAACGTGGAACCATGGATCTGGCCCTCAAAGACCTCGGCGATTATTTGGTCGGGGAATTACCCGACGAAATCCTCGGCAGCGAACTGGCGTTCGACCAGCTGACGATTAAGGTACGGCGCGAAGCCGTGGCCAAGGTGCTGACGTTCCTGCGCGATGACGTCAATTGCCAATTCAAGCTGCTGGTCGACATCTGCGGCGCGGATTACCCGGCGCGCGAGCAGCGCTTCGAAGTCGTCTACAACCTGTTGAGCCTCACCCACAACAACCGCATCCGGGTCAAGGTAGCGACCGACGAACAGACCCCGGTGCCGTCGGCCACGGGCGTGTTCAGCGCCGCCAACTGGTTCGAGCGTGAGGCCTGGGACTTGTTCGGGATATACTTCTCCGACCACCCGGACCTGCGCCGCATCCTCACCGATTACGGTTTCGAGGGCCATCCGTTGCGCAAGGACTTCCCGCTTACCGGCTACGTCGAAGTGCGCTACGACGATGAGCAGAAACGCGTCGTCTACGAGCCGGTGAAGCTGACCCAGGAATTCCGCAGCTTCGATTTCCTGAGCCCGTGGGAGGGCGTGCAGCAAGTGCTGCCGGGAGACGAGAAGGCAGAGGAGGCACCACCGCAGCCGAAGCCGGAAGGGGGCGCCTGATGGCCGAGACCCAAATTCGCAACTTCAACCTCAATTTCGGCCCGCAGCATCCGTCGGCACATGGCGTGCTGCGCCTGGTGCTGGAAATGGACGGCGAGATCATCGAACGCGCCGATCCGCACATCGGGCTTCTGCACCGCGGTACCGAGAAGCTGATCGAATATAAGAGCTATCTGCAAGCGGTGCCGTATTTCGACCGTCTAGACTACGTCGCGCCGCAGAACCAAGAGCACGCTTTCGCGCTGGCGGTCGAGAAGCTGCTCGGCCTCAAGATTCCGCCGCGCGGCCAGTATATCCGCGTGCTCTACGCCGAGATCGGCCGCATCCTCAACCACATCCTCAACATCTGCTCGTACGCCATGGACGTCGGCGCGATGACGCCGATGCTGTGGATGTTCGAGGAGCGCGAGAAGCTAATGGAATATTGCGAGCGGGCGTCGGGCGCACGCATGCACATGGCCTATTTCCGGCCGGGGGGGGTGGCCTTCGACCTGCCGCCAAAGCTGCTCGACGACATCGGCGCCTGGGCCGAGCGTTTCCCGCAGATCATCGATGACTGCGAGACGCTGCTGACGGAGAACCGCATCTTCAAGCAGCGCACCGTCGACATCGGTGTCATCAACGCCGAACAATGCTTCGACTGGGGATTCACCGGCCCCAATCTGCGCGCCGCCGGCGTCGCCTGGGATTTGCGCAAGGCGCAGCCCTATGACGCCTACGACAAAATGCAATTCGACATCCCCGTCGGCACCCACGGCGACTGCTACGAGCGCTACGTGGTCCGCATCCTCGAGATGCACGAAAGCGTGCGCATCATCAAGCAGTGCGTCAATGACATGCCGGGCGGGCCGTGCAAGGCCGACGATCACAAGATCAGCCCGCCGCGTCGCGCCGAGATGAAACAGTCGATGGAAGCCCTGATCCACCACTTCAAACTTTATACTGAGGGCTACCGTGTGCCGGAGGGCGAGGTCTACGCGGCGGTCGAAGCGCCGAAGGGCGAGTTCGCCGTCTATCTGGTGTCCGACGGTACCAACAAGCCCTACCGCTGCAAAATCCGTGCGCCGGGCTTCGCGCACCTGCAGGCGATGGACTTCTTGAGCCGTGGCCACATGCTAGCCGACGTGGTTGCCAACATCGGTTCCCTCGACATCGTGTTTGGTGAGATCGACCGATGACAGACGCGCACGCAGCCCGGCAGCCGGCAACCTTTGCGTTCTCGGACGAGAACGCCGACAAGGCGAAAGTGATCATCGCCAAGTATCCGCCGCGCTTTCAGGCGAGCGCGGTGATGCCGCTGCTGGATCTGGCGCAACGCCAGAACGACGGCTGGCTGCCGAAAGCGGCCATGGACCACGTCGCCGAGATGCTGCAGATGCCGCCGATCCGGGTCTACGAGGTCGCCACCTTCTACACCATGTACAACCTGAAGCCGGTCGGCAAACATCACGTCCAGGTGTGCACCAACCTGCCGTGTTGGCTGCGCGGCTCTGACGTCGTTGTCGGCGCCTGCAAGCGAACGCTCGCCATCGATTTTGGCATGACCACCGAGGACGGCATGTTCACCCTATCCGAGGTCGAGTGCCTCGGCGCCTGCGTCAACGCGCCGATGATGCAGATTAATGACGATTATTATGAGGATCTGGATTCCGACACCACCGAGAAGATCCTAAGTACGCTGAAGTCCGGGGGTAGGCCAAAGCCGGGCTCGCAGATCGGACGACATACCTGCGAGCCGGCTGGCGGACTGACCACGCTCACCGGTGGCAAAGCGTCGGCGAAGAAAGCCCCGAAGCGCAAGACGGCCGACAAGGGAATGGAAAAATAACGATGCTGAGCGACGCCGACCGCATTTTCACCAATATTTACGGTCTCGACGATCCGGGGCTTGCCGGCGCCCGCGCCCGTGGCGACTGGGACGGCACCAAGGCGCTGCTCGCTATGGGGCGCGAGAAGATCGTCCAGACGATCAAGGATTCCGGCCTGCGCGGCCGCGGCGGCGCCGGCTTCGGCACCGGCATGAAGTGGTCGTTCATGCCGAAGGAGGTGGGTCCTCGCCCCCATTACCTAGTGATCAACGCCGACGAGGGTGAGCCTGGCACCTGCAAGGACCGCGAGATCCTACGCAGCGAGCCGCACAAGCTGATCGAAGGCGCGCTGGTGGCGTCGTTTGCCATCGGCGCCAACGCCGCCTACTGCTACGTCCGCGGCGAGTTCTACCGCGAAACCGAGGCGCTGCAACGCGCCGCCGACGAAGCCTACGCCGCGGGGCTGATAGGCAAGGATGCCTGCAAGGCGGGGTTCCCGTTCGATTTCTATATCCACCGCGGCGCCGGCGCCTACATCTGTGGCGAGGAATCGGCACTGATCGAGAGCTTGGAGGGCAAGAAGGGCCAGCCGCGCCTGAAGCCTCCGTTTCCGGCCGCCGTCGGCGTATTCGGCTGCCCGACCACCGTCAATAACGTCGAGTCGATTGCCGTAGCGCCGGCCATCCTCCGGCGCGGCGCCGCCTGGTTCGCCAAGCTTGGCAAGCCCAACAACACCGGCACCAAGCTTTTCAACATCTCCGGCCACGTCAATCAGCCGTGCACGGTCGAGGAAGAGATGGGCGTGCCGTTGAAGGAGCTGATCGAAAGGCACGCCGGCGGCGTGCGCGGCGGCTGGAACAACCTGCTGGCCATCATCCCGGGCGGTGCCTCGGTGCCAATCCTGCCGAAATCCATCTGCGACACCGTGCACATGGATTTCGACTCGCTGCAGAAGGTGAAATCCGGCCTCGGCACCGCGGCGGTCATGGTGATGGATAAGTCCACCGATGTGGTGCGCGCGATCGCCCGGCTCAGCCGCTTCTACAAGCACGAAAGCTGCGGCCAATGCACGCCGTGCCGCGAGGGCACCGGGTGGATGTGGCGGATGATGGAGCGGCTGGTTCATGGCGAGGCGACCATCGAGGAAATCGACCTGTTACAGGAGGTCACCAAGCAGGTCGAAGGGCACACTATCTGCGCGCTGGGCGACGCGGCGGCATGGCCGATCCAGGGCCTGATCCGGCACTTCCGCCCCGAGATCGAACGACGCATCGCCGACCGCGCCGCCGCCGAGACGGAAGCCGCCTGACCGGCGCGACGACGGAGAGGGAACGAACGAAAATGCCGAAACTGACCATCGACGGCCGCGAAATCGAGGTCGAGGCGGGGTTAACCATCCTCCAGGCATGCGAGCTGGCGGGCATCGAAATCCCGCGTTTCTGCTACCACGAGCGGCTAAGCATCGCCGGCAACTGCCGCATGTGCCTGGTCAAGATGGAACGCGCGCCGAAGCCGATCGCGTCGTGCGCGATGCCGGTTGCCGACGGCATGGTCATCCACACCGACACGCCCGAGGTGCGGAAAATGCGCCGCAGCGTGATGGAGTTCCTGCTCATCAACCATCCGCTCGACTGCCCGATCTGCGACCAGGGTGGCGAATGCGATTTGCAGGACCAGGCAATGGGCTATGGTTTCGACCGTTCGCGCTACCATGAGAACAAACGCGCGGTGAAGGACAAGTACATGGGTCCGCTGATCAAGACGATCATGACCCGCTGCATTCATTGCACCCGGTGCATCCGCTTCGCGACCGAAGTTGCCGGCGTGCCCGAATTGGGCGCCACCGGCCGCGGCGAGAACATGGAGGTCGGTACCTACGTCGAGAAGGCGCTGACGTCGGAGCTTTCCGGCAACATGATCGACCTGTGTCCGGTTGGCGCGCTGACGTCGAAACCCTATGCGTTCATGGCGCGGTCGTGGGAACTGAAGAAGACGGAATCGATCGACGTGCTCGACGCGATCGGCTCCAACATCCGCGTCGACACCCGTGGTGCCGAGGTGATGCGCATCCTGCCGCGTTTGAACGAGGACGTGAACGAGGAGTGGATATCCGATAAGACCCGCTTCGCTTGCGGCGGGCTCCGGCGGCAACGCCTGGATCGGCCCTACGTGCGCCGCGACGGCAAGCTGCAATCCACATCCTGGGCCGAGGCATTCGACGCCATCTCGGC
>JACPJY010000066.1 GCA_016187325.1 Rhodospirillales bacterium
ATCTCGCAGCCGTTCATCGTCGCCCTGATGACCGATCTCCTCGACCTCAAGCCGACTGACCGGGTGCTCGAAATCGGCACCGGGTCGGGCTATCAGGCGGCCGTGCTGGCGGAGCTGGCGGAACAAGTGAAGAGCGTGGAACGGGTCGAGGCGCTTGCCCTCGCGGCGCGCGAGCGCCTGGACCGGATGGGCTACGGCAACGTCGAGGTCAGGACCGGCGACGGCTTCCTAGGCTGGCCCGACGGCGGCCAATTCGACGCCATCATCGTCACCGCCGCGCCCGAGCACGTCCCGCCGGCGCTGATCCAACAGCTCCGCCCCGGCGGCCGCATGGTGATTCCGATCGGACGGGTGCACGCCACCCAATCCCTGGTGCGCGTCACCAAGGACAAGGACGGCCGCATCCGCGAGGAGGCGACGCTGCCGGTCGCCTTCGTACCGATGCTGCCGGCCAAGGCCGACTAGCCTTCCGGCACCAGTCTTCCAGCCCGCCCTCCGTCGCCGTCGCGGGCGGCCGCCGTTGACACGTGCGGCGGCACGCTTTAGCGTCAAAAACGGTTGATTATCACAACCGGTGTTCGACGGCGGATTGGGCCGCGAACTAACAGATAAAGCCACGGGGAGGATGGGTGGCATCCTCCGTGGCCGACCATTTGGGAGGACTCAGCAATGCTCAAACGTGCGCTTTCCGTGCTCGTCGCTGGCGTGATGGCGATGTGGGCAACCGCGGCGTGGTCACAGGTGAAGGAGATTCCCTGGGGCACGGCGGCGGTGGGATCGGCCGGTCACAAGGCGCTGGTCGCCTTGGCCGACGTCCTGAACCGCGAAATGAAGGACTACCGGGTGACGGTGCAGGCGATGCCCGGCGCCATTCTGACGATGAAGGGATTCGCCACCGGCCAGATCAAGGGCTACTACGGCGCCGATATCGGCTTCTACGAGTACGCCAACGACATCAATCGCTTCAAGGGCTTCAAGCCGAACGTCAAGCACCAATTGGTACAGTCGTTCTGGGCCTACACCGTCGAGGTCGGGACGGCGGTGCACTCCCGCGACAAGGGCAAGTTCAAGAGTTGGGCGGACCTCTCGGGTAAGCCGATATTCACCGGGCCGCTGCCGTGGGACGTGCGCGCCCATCTCGAGCGCGCCTACACGACGCTCGGGGTCAAGCACGAATACCGCCAAGTCGATCTGGCGGCCGCCGGCTCGCTGCTGCAGTCGGGCGGCATCCAAGGGTTTATCATCTACACCAACGCCGAGACGTCCTCGCCGCCATGGATCACCGAGGCGTCGCTGGCCGCCGACTGGGCGGCGCTGAACCCGAGCGCCGACGAGGTGGCGAAGCTCAGAAAGGCGGGCTTCATGATCACCGAAGTCACGGCAAAGCCGTTCAAGAAGGACGTGCACGCGGACAAAGTGGTGCTGCTGCCGTTCTATTACGGCTTCCACGTCGGCCTCGACGTGCCGGAAAACGACATGTACCGGATGCTGAAGGTGATCGAGAAGAACGCCGCCGCGCTGGCCAAGGTCGACGGCAGCTACGCGCAGATCGCCAAGGACTTTGCCGGCATGCAGAAGCTCGGCGTGAACTCGTCGGCGGATCTGGTGCCGATCCATCCGGGACTGGCCAAGTACATGCGCGAAAAGGGCGTCTGGGACAAGAAGTGGGACGCCAGGGTTGCCAAGAAATAGTCTTGGCGTCGTGATCGCGATCGGGGGACGGGCGCGGCCTAGTGCCCGTCCCCTGCCGATTATCGGGAGCCTTCGCCGGTCATGACCGCTTCCGCCGTTCCTTCCCCTCGGTCGCGCCTGGTAGTCGAATGGCTTTATTATCTGACTGCCGGGTTCTTCCTCGCCTATTTGATGGTCTATTACTGGACCGCCGAGGGCGGGCCGACGCTGCTGGCCATCGCGCTGGTCCCGGTCACCTTCATCCTGTTCACCCTCGACGCGGTGCGCAAGAACGAGTTCTACCCGCAGCTTCCGCCAGTGGCCAATTACTTGATCGCTGCCCTCTACATCGGCCTGTCGATCGCCGTCGCCGTCTACATCCACGTCGAATACGAAGCCATTGGCACCGTGCGCGCCGGCATCTACAGCACCGCCGACCTTGCCATGGGGGCGGTGATGACGGTGTTGATCATGGAGTACACGCGCAAGCGCTACATGCCGCTGTTCGTCCTCAACGTCCTGCTGATCCTCTATGCGGTCTACGGTTGGATCGTGCCCGGCATGTTCAATCACCCCGGCCTGAGCTGGACGCGCGTCACCAGCGCCATGAGCGTCGAGATGGCGACCGGCATCTTCTCCCGTCTGCCCCAGTTGGCGCTGACGTTGATCGGCTCGTTCATCCTGGTACTCAGCGCGCTGCGTGCCTTCGGCTGCGTCGATTCGATCCTCAAGGGGTCATCCCAGATCGCCGTCCGTTCGCCGCACGCCCTGCCGCAAACCGCCGTGCTCGGCTCGCTCGCCGTCGCCACCGTCAGCGGCAGCGGCGCCGCCAACGCCATCACCATCGGCTCGGCGACCATCCCCGCCATGATCGGCGCCGGCATGCCGCGCGTCGTCGCCGCCGCCATCGAGACGGCGTCGTCGCTGGGCGGCCAACTGATGCCGCCGATCATGGGCATTTCCGCCTTCCTGATGGCGGAGTTCCTGGGCGTCAGCTATTTCGACGTGGTTGCGCGCGGATACGCCCCGGGACTCATCTACTTCGTCGGCGTCGCCGTGTCGGTGTACCTGCTGTCGTCGCGCTATAAGTACCGCCTCGACAGCGTTACCGCCGAAACCATGCGTTGGGCCGACTGGACGAACCTCGCCGCCTTCTTTGTCGTCGTCGCCGGGCTGATCGGCTTGATGGCGATATTGCACGTGCCGCCGATGTTCGCGGCGCTCTACGTCTTCGTCTCCGTGTTCGGCGCCATGCTCGTCGCACACTTGGCGTTCATCGCGTGGGCGCGCGCAGGCTCTTTCAGGGCAATCGTCCCGGCGCTCGGCCGCTTCCTCGATTCGTTTGCCAACATAACCTCGGATTTGACGCTGCTGCTGGCGACGCTGTCGATCATGACCGGGGCGTTCGTCATCACCGGCGTGCCGACCAAGATCGGCGGCCTGATCATGGATGCCGCCGGCGTCAACCTCGCCGCCATGGTCGTCGTCGCCTTCCTGTTCGGGGCGCTGCTCGGCACCGGCCTGCCGCCGGCGCCGACCTACATCATCACCGCGCTGATCATCGCCCCGCCGATGATCCGCGTCGGCATCGATCCGTGGGTCGTCCACTTCTTCGCCTTCTTCGTCGCGGTGTGGGGGGAGTTGACTCCGCCCACCTCGGTGGTCGCGGCGGTGACGGCGAAGATCGCCGAGGCCGACTTCATGCGCGTGTTGTTCCGCGGCATCCAGCTCTGCATATCGCTGTTCACCCTGATGGCTGGCGTCTTCACCCGCCCGCAACTGGTGCTGCAGCCGGGCATCGACCAGGTCGCGGCGATGCTGCTGATCATGGTGGCGACGATCGGCGTCAGCTTCAGCATCCAGGCC
>JACPJY010000019.1 GCA_016187325.1 Rhodospirillales bacterium
CACACCACGCGGATGCCCTTCCTCGGCGCGAGCACGATCGCCTCGTCGACGACGGCGCCGGCTTCGGCCGAGGCGCGGAACACGTCGACCATGTCGAAGCGGTCGGGAATGTCGGCAAGCCGCGCGTAGGTCATCTCGCCCAGGATCTGCTTGCCGGCCGCGGCGGGGTTGACCGGGATCACCCGGAAGCCCTTGCCCTGCAGGTACTTCATGGCGAAGTTGGACGGCCGCACCCAGGTCGGCGACGCGCCGACCATGGCGATGGTGCGCACGCCCGTCAGGATGCGGCGAAGTGTCGCGTCGTCGTAATGCAAGGGCGGCGGGGCAGGGGCGAGGCTCACCGGTCCTGCCATTTCGGCATCGGGCGCTTGTTCAGGAACGCCTCGATGCCCTTGCGGGCGTCCGGGCGCTGCATGTTCTGGACCATGACGTCGGTGGCGTGCTTGTAGGCCAGGTTCATGCCGTTCTCGATCTGGCGGTAGAACAGCTGCTTGCCGGCGGCGATGAACGCCGGGCCCTTGTCGGCGATGGTCTTGGCCATCTTGGCGACCGCGGCGTCGAGCTTCGCCTGCGGCACCACCTTGTTGACGAGCCCGTAGTGCAGGGCGGTCTTGGCGTCGATGAACTCGCCGGTGAGCAGCATCTCCATCGCCTGCTTGCGCGGCAAGTTGCGGCTGACCGCCACCGACGGCGTGCCGCAGTAAAGGCCGACGTTGATGCCGGAGGTGGCGAACTTGGCGGTCGCGGCGGCGACCGCCAGGTCGCACTGGGCGACAAGCTGGCAGCCGGCGGCGGTGGCGGTGCCGTGGACGCGGGCGATCACCGGCTGCGGGATGCGCTGCAGGGCCAGCATCATCTGGCTGCATTGCTGGAACAGCGCCTCCATCGCCGGCGGGCTCGGGTCGGCCAGCATCTCCCGGAGGTCGTGGCCGGCGCAGAACGCCTTGCCGCGGGCGGCGAGGACGACGACGCGAACGTGGCGGTCGTGGGCCAGCCGGTCGAGGTGGTCGAGGATCATCCCCATCAGCTCCCGCGACAGGGCGTTGTACTTGTCGGGGCGGTTGAGGGTGAGGGTGGCGACGCCGTCCTGGTCGTCGCGCAGCAGGATCGGCTCGTTGGCGCGCTTTTGCGGCTTTGCGGGCATCGGTTCGGGGGTCCTCCCAGAGTCTTGGATCCGGCGCGTCCGCCGTCGCCGACTGTGCCGCGAGCGGCCGGGGCAATGCAAGGCTTGGCCGCCACCCTAGCAGGGGTTGACGTTTACGTAAACGGCATCTAGTGTTTTAGCTCCGCCTCCGACCGGAAACCCGCGCCCGTGCCGAAGACCAGGAAGCCCAGGATCACCACCGCCCAGTTCGCCGCCCTGATGGCGGAGGAAATGCCGTGGGCGGTCGACATGGGCATGGCCATCGAGTCGATCGGCCACGGCACCGCCACCATGCGCCTGCCGTTCGCCGACAAGATGCTGAGGCCCGGCGGCACGGTGTCGGGGCCGACCATGATGGCGCTCGCCGACGCCACCATGTACGCCGCCGTGCTCGGCGCCATCGGCATCGTCAAGCTGGCGGTGACCACCAGCTTCAACATCAACTTCCTCTACCGCCCGAGCCCGGCCGACCTGATGGCCGAAGGCCGGTTGATGAAGCTCGGCAAGCGGCTGGCGGTGATCGAGGTGACGCTGCATTCGGAAGGCCACGACGAACCGGTCGCCCACGCCACCGGAACCTATTCCATTCCGCCCCGCGACTGAGCCGGCGCCGCCGTCGTTGCGGTAATATGTTACCGCAAACGCAACGACCGGATTTTCCTTGGCTTTCCGGGTTGACACGCCGCGATTTGTTGGCATACTCCGCGCCTTCGCGAGGCCGGCCATTGCCGGCGCGGCGTGGAAAAAAACGGACCAGCCATGCGCAATGCCGCCACCATGAAGACCTATTCCGCCAAACCCTCCGAGGTGAAGCGGAAGTGGGTCCTGATCGACGCCGACGGCCTGGTGCTCGGGCGGCTGGCCAGCATCGTCGCCATGCGGCTCCGCGGTCGTCACAAGCCGATGTACACGCCGCACATCGACTGCGGCGACAACATCATCATCGTCAACGCCGAGAAGGTGCGGCTGACCGGCCGCAAGGCCGAACGCAAGGTCTTCTATTGGCACACCGGCTATCCGGGCGGCGTCAAGTCGCGCACCGCCGGCCAGACGCTGGCCGGCAAGCACCCGGAGCGGTTGCTGTTGAAGGCCGTGCAGCGGATGATCAAACGCGACAAACCGCTGTCGCGCGCCCAGTTGCGCAAGCTGCACGTCTATGTCGGGCCCGAGCACCCGCACGCGGCGCAAAACCCGGAAGTGCTCGATGTCGCCAAGATGAACCCGAAGAACAAGAGGAGCGGTTAGCCCATGGCCGCCGAGACCAAGACACTCGAGGACCTCAAGGAGCTGACCGGCGGCGCCGAGGCGGCCGCCGCCGAGGCCGTGCCGCCGCGCATCGACGCGCTCAAGCGCTCCTACTCCACCGGCAAGCGCAAGAATGCCGTTGCGCGTGTTTGGCTTAAGCCGGGGCCGGGCAAGATCACCGTCAACGGCCGCGAGGCGGAGAAATATTTCGCCCGGCCGGTGCTGCGGATGCTGATCAATCAGCCGTTCGCCATCACCGACCGCCAGGGCCAGTACGACGTCGTCTGCACGGTGTCGGGCGGCGGGCTTTCCGGCCAGGCCGGCGCGGTCCGCCTCGGCATCAGCCGGGCGCTGACGTTCTACGAGCCGGCGCTCCGGCCGGCGTTGAAGAAGGAAGGCTTCCTGACCCGCGACTCCCGCGTCGTCGAGCGCAAGAAGTACGGCCGCCGCAAGGCGCGACGGAGCTTCCAGTTCTCCAAACGCTAAGCCCTCAACCATCGGAAATTGCCTTATGATCGGGCGTCTCCAAAGGGGGCGCCCGAAGTTTTTTGCAGTAACGCGCCAGAGTCGGCATAAGGGTCGGCATAAGGGTCGGCATAAGAGTCGGTATAAGGAAACCGCCATGACCGCCACCATCTTCATCGACGGCGAGGCCGGCACCACCGGCCTCGAGATCCGCCAGCGCCTCGCCGGGCGCCAGGGCGTGGCGCTGCTCGGCATCCCGGACGCCGAGCGCAAGGACCCGAAGCGCCGGGCGCAGATGCTGAACGGCTGCGACCTCGCTATCCTGTGCCTGCCGGACGCCGCCGCCCGCGAGGCGGTGGCGATGGTCAGCAATCCGAACACCCGCGTCATCGACGCCTCGACCGCGCATCGCACCGCCGCCGGCTGGGTCTACGGCATGGCGGAGCTGGACGCAGGGCAGGGGGCGCGGATCGCCACGGCGAA
>JACPJY010000020.1 GCA_016187325.1 Rhodospirillales bacterium
CGCTAACGAACCCTCAAAGCCTGCGCCGCGCCGCCTGGAAGTGCGCCGCCATGGCGTTGGCGGCAGCGCGCGGATCGCCGGCGGCGATGGCGTCGTAGACCGGCTGGTGGTCGGCCCTCAGCGACCGCCAGTCGTCGGGATCGGGCAGGTCCTCGAACCCGGCCTCGTGGAATCGCCCGATCAGGTCGAGCGCCACCTGCTCCAGGAGCGGGTTGCCGGAGGCCCGCGCGATCGCCGAGTGGAACTCGAGATTGAAGTCGCCGCGCCGGTAGGCGTCGGGGGTCATGGTATCGAGCATGCGCAGCGGCCGGCCGATCGCCGCCAGCTGGCCGCGCGACGCGTTCGCCGCCGCCAGCGCCGCCGCCTTCACCTCGATCGCCTCGCGCGCCTCCAGGATGTGCAGCAGCGACTGCCGGTCGGCGGCCAGCCGCGGGCCCTTGAGCTCGGCCGGACTCGGGATCCGCTCGGCGCGCAGATACCGTCCGCCGCCCGGCCGCGATTCCACCAGGCCCTGCATCTCGAGGGCCCGGAACGCTTCCCTGAGCACCGGCCGGCTGACCCGCCAGCGCTGCTGCAGTTTGCGCTCGGGGGGAAAACGGTCGCCGCTCGCCAAGTGGCCGTCCTGGACCAGAGCGGCGATCTGCTCGACGATGGTCTCGTAAAGCCTGACACCGCGCACCGGCCGGAAGGGCACCGCCGCCATCGCCGATGTTCCTGTTGTCGTCGCTGCCGCCGGTTTGGCCATGATCCGCGCGCCTACTCAAAAAAGTGTCAAAACCTTAAAACTAGGATAACTGGGTAGCCCAATTATGGCCATTTTTGCCACCCCCGAGGGCCCGCGTCAAACCTCATCAGCGATTGCGGGGCCGCCATAAGACCGAAAAATCCCGCCGCGGTGCAAAAAATACCGCGTTTACGCAATTTTTAGAAAGATTTATGGTGAATTTCTTTCCGTTTGTTTGTCTTTCGCTGTTGACCGGCGAATCGTGAAAGATTAATTTGCCGCTCCCTCGTACGGTCGGGCGTGCCATCAGGCGCGCCGGGCGGGCGCCCCACCGGGCACCGGCGGCAACGACCGAAACGACGCGACAAAGGACCAAGGCCATGGCCAGCAATCAATTGACCGGCGCCGAGATTCTCTTGAAGGCGCTGGTCGACCAAGGGGTTGATGAGATCTTCGGCTATCCCGGCGGTGCCGTGCTGCCGATCTATGACGTGCTGTTCCAGCAGAACGCCATCCGTCACATCCTGGTCCGCCAGGAGGCGGGCGCCGTGCACGCCGCCGAAGGCTATGCGCGCTCGACCGGCAAGGTCGGCGTGGTGCTGGTCACCTCCGGCCCCGGCGCCACCAACTCGGTGACCGGCCTCACCGACGCGCTGATGGACAGCATCCCGGTCGTCTGCATCACCGGCCAGGTGCCGACGCACCTGATCGGCAACGACGCCTTCCAGGAATGCGACACCACCGGCATCACCCGCCCGTGCACCAAGCACAATTACCTGGTCAAGAACGTCAACGACTTGGCGCGCATCGTCCACGAGGCGTTTCACGTCGCCCGCTCGGGCCGCCCTGGCCCGGTGGTCATCGACCTGCCGAAGGACATGGCGATCGCGTCCGGCACTTACGTGCCGCCCAACCGGGTCGGGCACAAGAGCTACGCGCCCAAGGTCAAGGGCGATTTGGATGCCATCAAGCGGGCGGTCGAGCTGATGGCCGGCGCCAAGAAGCCGATCTTCTACTGCGGCGGCGGCGTCATCAATTCCGGCCCGGCGGCATCCAAGCTGCTGACCCAATTCGTGCGCACGACCGGATTCCCGTGCACCCTGACGCTGATGGGGCTCGGCGCGTTCCCGGCCTCTGACCCGCAGTTCCTCGGCATGCTCGGCATGCACGGCACCTACGAGGCCAACCTGGCCATGAATCAATGCGACGTCATGATCTGCATCGGCGCCCGCTTCGACGACCGCATCACCGGCAAGCTCGCCGCCTTCTCGCCGGGCTCGAAAAAGATTCATGTCGACATCGACCAGTCCAGCATCAACAAGAACGTGCGCGTCGACGTGCCGATCGTCGGCGACGTCGGGCACGTGCTCGAGGACATGATCAAGGTGTGGAAGTCGAGCCAGGCCAAGCCCGACCAGAACGCGCTGAAGGCATGGTGGAAGCAGATTGACCAGTGGCGCGCCCGCGACTGCCTGAAATACCAACAGAAGGGCGACATCATCAAACCGCAGTACGCCATCCAGCGGCTGTATGAGGCGACCAAGCACCTGGACGACGTCTACATCACCACCGAAGTCGGCCAGCACCAGATGTGGGCGGCGCAGTTCTACGGCTTCGAGAAGCCGAACCACTGGATGACCTCGGGCGGCCTCGGCACCATGGGCTACGGCCTGCCGGCGGCGATGGGGGTGCAGATCGCGCACCCGGACGCGCTGGTCATCGACATCGCCGGCGAGGCGTCGATCCTGATGAACATCCAGGAGATGTCGACCATCGCCCAGTACCGGCTGCCGGTGAAGGCGTTCATCCTCAACAACGAATACATGGGCATGGTGCGCCAGTGGCAGGAGCTGCTGCACGGCGGCCGCTATGCCGAAAGCTACATGGCCAGCCTGCCGGACTTCGTCAAGCTGGCCGAAAGCTTCGGCGCCGTCGGCTTGCGCGCCGAAAAGCCGGGCGAGGTGGACGACGTGATTGCCGAGATGCTGAAGTGCGACAAGGCGGTGATCGCCGACATCAAGGTCGACAAGAAGGAGAACTGCTTCCCGATGATCCCGTCCGGCTCCGCTCACAACGAGATGCTGCTCGGCCCCGGGGACGAGGCGGAGAAGCCGGTCAACGAAGACGGCATGGTGCTGGTCTAGACGCCGGCGCCCTTTAGATTTACGCGCGGGCAGCCGCCCGCCGACAAGAAACCTGGGACGATGAACGTGACCACTACCGCGACTACGAACAGGCACACTATCGCCGTGCTCGTCGACAACGAGCCGGGCGTACTGGCGCGCGTCATCGGGCTGTTCTCGGGGCGCGGCTACAACATCGAGAGCCTGACCGTCGCCGAGGTCAAGGCGGTCGAGAACCTGAGCCGCATCACCATCGTGACGTCGGGCACGCCGATGGTGATCGAGCAGATCAAGGCGCAGCTCTCGCGCCTGGTGCCGGTGCACAAGGTATCCGACCTGACGCTGGAAGGCCCGGCGGTCGAGCGCGAGCTGGCGTTGGTGAAGGTCGCCGGCAAGGGCGATAAAAGGGTCGAATCGCTCCGCATCGCCGATATCTTCCGCGCCCGTGTGCTCGACAGCACTAATGAATCGTTCGTGTTCGAGATCGTCGGCGACACCGGCAAGCTGGACGCCTTCATCCGGCTGATGCAGCCCTTAGGGCTGGTCGACGTCTCGAGGACCGGCGTCGTCGCCATCGCCCGCGGCGCCGAGGCGCTGTAGCAAGGGTTCCGGCGGCCCGCCGGCCCTGATGGGCCGGCATCGGGCGGGCGCCCTTTTGTGATATGATCGTCGTCCAGGGAGGACATGTGACATGCGCGTTTATTATGATCGCGACGCCGACGTCAATCTGATCAAGTCGAAGAAAATCGCCGTCGTTGGCTACGGCAGCCAGGGCCACGCGCACGCGTTGAACCTGCGCGACTCGGGCGTCAAGGAAGTCGTCGTCGCGTTGCGCCCCGGTTCGGGCAGCGTCAAGAAGGCGAAGGCCCAGAAGCTCGAGGTGGTGTCGCCGGCCGAGGCCGCCAAGTGGGCCGACGTGCTGATGGTGCTGACCCCCGACGAGGGCCACGCCAAGCTCTACAACGACGACATCAGGGGCAACCTGAAGAAGGGCGCGGCGCTGGCCGTCGCCCACGGGCTCTCCGTCCACTTCCGGCTGATCGAGCCGCGCGAGGACCTGGACGTGTTCATGGTGGCGCCGAAGGGCCCCGGCCACACGGTGCGCGCCGAGTACCAGAAGGGCAACGGCGTGCCGATGCTGCTCGCCATCGCCCAGGACGCCACCGGCAACGCTCACGACCTCGGCCTCGCCTACGCCTGCGCCATCGGCGGCGGCCGCGCCGGCGTCATCGGCACCACCTTCCGCGAGGAGTGCGAGACCGACCTGTTCGGCGAGCAGTCGGTGCTGTGCGGCGGGCTGACGTCGCTGATCCAGGCCGGCTACGACACCCTGATCGAGGCCGGCTATGCCCCCGAGATGGCGTATTTCGAGTGCGTGCACGAGGTGAAGCTGATCGTCGATCTCATCTATGAAGGCGGCATCGCCAACATGCGCTACTCGATCTCCAACACCGCCGAGTACGGCGACTACGTGTCGGGCCCGCGGCTGATCGACGAAGGGGTCAGGAAGCGCATGAAGGCGATCCTGGCCGACATCCAGTCGGGCCGTTTCACCACCCAGTGGATGACCGAATGCGCCGCCGGCCAGCCGAGCTTCAAGGCGATGCGCCGGCGCGCCGCCGAGCATCCGCTGGAGCAGGTCGGCGAAAAGCTGCGCGCCATGATGCCGTGGATCGGCCAGAACCGGCTGGTCGACAAGAGTAGGAACTGAGCTCCCGGGCGCGAGGTTATTGGCAAAATGGCGGGGCTAGGCCCCGCCATTTTGCCGTTCCGGGCGGCCGCAGCGGCGACCCGCGCGTGATCGGGGGTTGGCCCGGCAAGCGATTGTTTATCAGGCCCTTAGACCCTATATTGGCATTTTGTTCTTAACCGTCCCGAATATTCGTGATAAGACGGTCGGCGGATCGGACAGTTTCGATTCCGAGACGACCAGCGGATGGAAAAGTTGATGACGCCGATGATGACCGAGGCTCACGACTTCCAGGGCGCCGGGCACGAGCCCCGCGCCGCCGTCCGA
>JACPJY010000111.1 GCA_016187325.1 Rhodospirillales bacterium
ACGAGCAGTTGAATGCGATGGCGGCGCAAGCGGCATCGAGCTTGAGAGACGCCGGCCAGGATCTGCGCAACCGGCTGCAGGAGCTCGACTCGATCCACCGCAAATCGTCGGGTCGGGTCGAGGAAACCGCCGATAACCTAAGCCACCAGTCGGAAATGCTGCGCACCGCCACCGAAGAGGCGGTGACGCGGCTGGCTCGGGTTTGCGAATCGTTGACCCAGCGCTCGGCTGAGGCCTCAGTTGCCTCTGACCTCAACGCCGCCAAGCTCAACAAAGTGATGGAGACGTTCCGCGAGTTGACCGAGAACGCCGGCGCCGAGGCCGCGAAGGCGACGACGACTCTCGATCAGGCGACCGATACGCTGCGCCAGCAGCTCCACACCGTCGCCGGGTCCTACCAGCAGGTCGAGCAGGGAATCGAGGCGCTGAGCAGGGCCTTCCGGCGCCGTACCGGCGAGCTCGCCGGCGTCACCGAACAGGCGCTCGGCAAGGTAGCGGCGTGGGACCAGAAGGTACGGGCGCATTCGGACGCGTTGACGCGGTCGACCTCGGTGGTCGCGCAGCGGGCCAGCCAGGTGACGCAGGCGCTCGAATACCAAACGGCCGAGATCCGCCAGGCGTCGAACGAGGCCAGCGCGCTCCTGGAAGCGCTGAAGTCGCGCAAGAAGGAAGCCGGGCTCGAGGACTTCGTGCACCAGTCGAGCTTCATCGCCGAGCGTCTGCAGTCGATCGCCGTCGACCTGAACCGGGTCCTCGAAACCAGCATCTCCGAGGACGAGTGGCGGCGCTTCAACCGCGGCGAAAAGAACATCTTCGTGCGCAAGATGCTGGGCTTCCGCGAGAAGGCGCGGCTCAACGCCATCCGCGAGAAGTACCAGCAGGACGGCCAATTCCGCGAGTACGTGACCCGCTACTTCTCGGAGTTCGAGACGCTGCTTGAGGAAGCCAAGAAACGCGACCAGGAGGGGCTGCTCAAGAACACCTTCCTGTCGTCGGACGTGGGCAAGGTGTACATGCTGCTGGCGGGCGCGCTCGGCCGCGACATCCAGGGGCCGACCACCTAGGCCCCGCCGGGCCGCCGTCCCGATAGCCGTGCTTGTCGGTCTGTCCCTTGCCGACCCGGCAATGTATAAAACGGCGGGGAAACCGTTTCAACCAACGCCAACATGCCAGCCACCGCCATGCCAACCGCCCGCGACCAGATCATCGCCGCTTGGCTGTTCGCCGTCGCCGCCATGGTGTTCGCGATGATCGTGCTCGGCGGCGTCACCCGGCTCACCCAATCGGGGCTGTCGATCACCGAGTGGTGGCCGATCAGCGGCTGGCTGCCGCCGCTCGACGACGCGGCGTGGCAGGAAGTGTTCGGCCTCTATCGGGCATCGCCGGAATACCTGAAGCTGAACTTCACCATGACACTCGCCGAATACAAGACGATTTTCTGGCTCGAATACGCGCACCGGCTGTGGGGGCGGATCATCGGCGTGGCGTTCTTCGTGCCGATGGTGGTGTTCGTGGCCAGGGGATGGGTCGGCCGTGCGCTGGTGGCACGGCTGATCGGGTTGTTCGTGCTCGGCGGCGCGCAGGGCGCGCTCGGCTGGTACATGGTGATGAGCGGCCTCGTCGACCATCCGGACGTCAGCCAGTACCGGCTGGCGGCGCATCTGGCGCTGGGAGTGGCGATCTTCGCGGCGCTGTTGTGGGTGGCGCTTGACCTAGTGCGGCCGCGAGTGGCGGCCGGCGCGGCGACGACGCGAGGGCTGACGCGGGGCGCGCTGGCGCTGGTCGGACTAGTGTTTGTCACCCAGGTCTCCGGGGCCTTCGTCGCCGGGCTCGACGCCGGGCTGACCTACAACACCTTCCCGCTGATGGACGGCCGATGGTTGCCGGCAGAAATTTTCGCCATGCGGCCGCTGTACGTGAATTTCTTCGAAAACATTGCCACCGTGCAGTTCGACCACCGGCTGCTGGCGATGACGGTCTTGGCGGCGACCGCGTGGTTCTGGTGGTGGGCGCGGCCAGCGCCGCTAAACCGGGAGCAGCGGCTGGCGATCAACCTGACGGCGGCAGTCGCGGTGGTGCAGGTGGGGCTCGGCATCGCGACGTTGCTGCTTGTGGTGCCGGTGCCGCTGGCGGCCCTGCACCAGGCCGGGGCGGTCGCCTTGCTGGGCGCCGGCGTGTGGGCGGCGCATGGGCTGTCGAGGGACTGACCCAGGCGATGTCCGATCTCTGGATTCACGGATATTCGCCGGCGAACGGGTTTCGGCGGCCGGGCGGAATGGGCTAAGATGACCGGAAGAGCAAGCGGGGCATGAAGAAACACCAAGACAGGGACAAAGCGACAATGAGCGGCAACAAATTCCGGTTGGTCACGCGCAGCGATTTCGACGGCTTGGTTTGCGCCGTGCTGTTGAAGGAACTCGACATGATCGACGACATCAAATTCGTCCATCCCAAAGACATGCAGGACGGCACGATCCGCATTTCCGACAACGACATCACCACCAATCTGCCGTACGTGAAGGGCGTGTACCTGGCCTTCGACCACCATGCCAGCGAGGCGATCCGCGTCGAAGACGAGCCCGACAACCACATCATCGACCCGGGCGCGCCATCGGCAGCGCGCGTCGTCTACGAATACTACGGCGGCAAGGAAAAGTTCGCGAACGTCTCCGCGGAGATGATGGAGGCTGTCGACAAGGGCGATTCCGCCCAATACAGTGTCGACGAAATACTGAAGCCCAAGGGCTGGGTGCTGTTGAACTACTTGATGGACGCGCGCACCGGCCTCGGGCGTTTCCGCGAGTTCCGGGTTTCCAACTACAACCTGATGATGCAGCTCATCGACGCCTGCCGCGACCACTCGGTGGACGAAATCCTGGCGCTCCCCGACGTCAAGGAGCGGGTGAATCTCTACATGGAGCACCAGGACAAGTTCACGGACCAGATCAAGCGCTGCACCAAGGTCCACAAGAACTTGGCGGTGCTTGACTTGCGGGGCGAGAAGACCATATACGCCGGCAACCGGTTCATGATCTACGCGCTGTTCCCGAAGACCAACATCTCGATCCACGTGCTGTGGGGGCTGAACAAGCAGAACACCGTGTTCGCGACCGGCAAATCGATCGTCAACCGCTCCTCGAAGACCAACATCGGCGAGCTGATGCTTAAATACGGCGGCGGCGGGCACGAAAACGCTGGCACCTGCCAGGTGGCCAACGATCAGTCGGACAAGGTGCTGGGCGTGCTGATCAAGAAAATCACCACCGACGGGTAAGCCGGCGTTAACCCATCCCGGAGAATCATCTCAGTTGTCGACGGGCCGCGCCCGCCGCTTTTGAAAGACCGCAGACGATGAAGTTCCAAGGTTCCCCGCGCGCCGCGGGTTGGCTGACGGGCGTGATAGTGGCCTTGGCGCTGGTGCCGGTGGTGACCGCGTGCGGTAGCGGCCAGTCGGCGATCAACCGCGTCATCAGCGCGCTGACCAACGACGAAACGCCGCTGCCGGCGGCGGCGCAGAAACAGCTCGAGCGTTTCGAGACCGTGTATAAGGCATACTCCGCCCAGCCCGACGACAAAGACCGCCTCAAGTACTTCGAATTCGCGTTCCGCCGCGTCCGCGTCAGCTATGTCCACGACGTGTCCGACGCCACCCTGATTGACGCCGCCATCAAGGGCGTGCGCGAAACCAAGGCGCAGCCGGGCACGCTGGCGCCGAAGAAGGTGGTGGAATCGGCGCTCGAGACCATGGTGGCGTCGCTCGACCCGCATTCCAGCTATCTCAACGCCGACGAGTTCCGCGAGAGCTTCGTCCAGACCTCGGGCGAATTCGGCGGGCTCGGCATCGAGATCACCATGGAAGACGGCATGGTCAAGGTGATCGCGCCGATCGAGGACACGCCGGCCGAACGCGCCGGGCTGAAGACCGGCGACCTGATCATCAGCGTCGACGGCGAACCGATCCAGGGCAAGACCCTGGTGCAGGCGGTAAAAACCATGCGCGGCCGCCCCGGCACCGACATCACGCTGACCATCCGCCGCGCCGGCCGGGCGGATTTCGCGGTCACCCTGACACGGGCGATCGTCAAGATCCGCGCTGTGCGCTGGCGCGTCGAGGACAACATCGGCTACATCCGCGTCACCCGCTTCACCGAGAAGGTCGAAACCGGCGTCGCGGAGGCCATCCACGGCATCCGCGCCGCCGTCGGCGGCCGGCCGGCCGGCATCGTGCTCGATCTGCGCAACAACCCGGGTGGGCTGCTGGACCAGTCGCTGGCGCTCGCCGACGCGTTCCTGGACGAGGGCGAAATCGTTTCCATCCGCGGTCGCAACCGCAGTCAGGACCGCTCATACAAGGCGGACCCGGGCGATTTCGCGCGCGGCGTGCCGATGGTGGTGCTTATCAACGGCGGCTCCGCCTCGGCCTCCGAGATCGTCGCCAGCGCGCTCCAGAAGCACCGCCGCGCCACGGTGATGGGGACGCGGTCGTTCGGCAAGGGCTCGGTGCAGACCATCCTGCCGATGCCGGTTGAAGGCGGGCTCAGGTTGACGACGGCGCTCTATTACGCGCCTGACGGACACACCATCCAGGCCCGCGGCGTCGAGCCGGACATCGTACTGACGCCGGCCAAGGAACCCGCCAACGCCCGCCGCGAGGCAGACCTGCCCGGCGCGCTGCCGGCGGAAGCCAAGGACATCGCCCGCGCCGATTCGCGGCCGACGGTGCCAGAAGAGGCGTGCCCGCCGGCCAGCGACAAGGACGACAAACAGCTCGGCTGCGCGCTGACGTATCTTAACGCCGGCTCGGCGACGAGTTTCATGGCGACGATCAAGGCACGGCCGCAAATCTGACGGCTTTAACGGTTGAGGGCGACCACCCGCTGGACGTATTCGACCAGGGCGTCCAGGCTTTCCTCGACCGTGAGTTTCCCCGTATCGATGTTGAGTTCCGGCGCCACCGGCTCCTCGTAGGGTGCCGAAACGCCGGTGAAGTCTTTGATCTCGCCGCGCCGGGCCTTGGCGTAGAGGCCCTTCGGATCGCGCTTCTCGCAGACCGCGATGTCGGCCGACAGATACACCTCGTGGAAAAGCTCCGGCGCCACCGTGCGCGCCCTATCGCGGTCGGCGCGGTAGGGCGAGATGAAGGAGGAGATAGCGATGACGCCGGCGCGCGCGAACACGCCGGCGGTCTGTCCGACGCGGCGGATATTCTCGGCGCGGTCGGCGGGCGAGAAGCTGAGGTCGGCGGAAAGCTCATGGCGGATGTTGTCGCCGTCGAGTACGTAGGCGTGCATGCCCTTGCGAAACAGCACCTGCTCGAGGCCGAACGCGAGGGTAGACTTGCCGGCGCCGGGCAGGCCGGTGAGCCAGATGATGGCGCTCTTATGGCCGTTGGCGCGCCAGCGGTCAGCGAGCTCGATCGGGTGTTCGCGGCGCACGATGTTGGAAGACTTAATCGCGAAGCGGCCGCGTAGATTCTCGAACCCCCGCATGTCGACTAGGCCGCCACCGACGATGTCGGTGTCCTCGACCAGCACGAAGCGGCCGGTCTTGCGGTTGGCGGTGAACGGATCGAGCGCCATCAGCCCGCGCGACGCCAGGACCACCTCGGCAACGGCGTGGCGCCCGACCTCGTCGGCCGCCGATGTTGCTAGGTTGTCGATGTCGATCACCCGTTCGACCGTCTCGACGCGCACCGGATATTCGGCGGTGGCGAGCCTGAGCCGGTATCGGTTGCCGGTCTTCAGCGGCCGGCGACCGAGCCAAAACAGGCGCGCCCGGAAGGTATCGGTCAGCATCGGCGCCGCCCCGACGTGGCTGCCGATCTGGCCGCGCTCGATGAAGATTTGCTGATCGAGGGTGATCCCGGCCGGCTGGCCGGCGGCCGCGGACTTTGGCTTGGGCGTGTGCCAGGCCTCGATGGCCTTCACCCGGGCCGTCTTGCCAGCGGGCGAGAACTCGATCTCGTCGCCGACCGCGAGGCGGCCGGTCTCCAACTGCCCGGCGATGATGCGCCGGGTGTCGAACTTGTAGACGTCCTGCACCGCAAAACGTAACGGCAAGTCGGTCAGCGGCGGCGACGCCATGAAGGCATCAAGGGCGGCGATCACCATCGGCCCCTTGTACCAAGCCATGCGCTCGGAGGGGTTAGCGATGTTGTCGCCGTCGCGCCCGGAGACGGGGATCACCGTCACCCGTTCGGCATCGAAGCCGAGGTCACCGAGATAGGACTTCAGTTCGCTCGCCACCTTGTCGAATCGATCGCGCTCAAAACCGACACGGTCCATCTTCGAAACCGCGACCGCGAGCTGCGAAATACCGAGCATGTTCAGCAGATAGCCATGGCGGCGGGTATTCTCGCGCACGCCTTCCTCGACGTCGACCACCAGCAGCGCGGCGTCGGCGGAGGCGGCGCCGGTGATCATATTCTTAATGAATTCGTGATGGCCCGGCGCATCGATCAGCATGTAGGGCCGGGTCTGCGAACGGAAGGGGATGTGGGCAGCGTCGATGGTGATGCCTTGGTCGCGCTCGGCCTTCAGCGAATCCATGACGAATGCCCACTCGAAGGGCATGCCGCGGCTCCTGCACATCTCGGTGATCGCCTCGAGCTTGCCTTCCGGCAAGGAGCCGGTGTCGTGGAACAGCCGGCCAATCACCGTCGACTTGCCGTGATCGACGTGGCCGACGACGACGATGTTGAGCGGCGGTGCGGCGGCCCCTGCCTTTCCTGCCGCCGGCTGCTTCGACTTGCCGCGTTTTGCCCGCGTCGCCATCGCTACATGTATCCGTCGGTCCTGAGCCGCTCGAACGCGTCCTCGGATTCCTTGTCCTGGGCGCGGCCGGCGCGTTCCGGCACGCGCGTCGATTCCAGCTCGGCGATGATCTCGGCGACGGTAGTGGCGTTGCTGGCGATCGACCCGGTGCACGGCGCACAGCCGAGCGAGCGGTAGCGCTGGCCGTCGCGGGCGAAGTAGAGATCGACCACCGGGATGCTCTCACGCTCGACGTAACGCCAGACGTCGATCTCTGTCCAGTGCAGCAGCGGATGCACGCGCAAGTGCGTCCCTTTCGGCACGTCGGTCTTGAACTGGTCCCAGAATTCCGGCGGTTGGTCGGCGAGGTCCCAGTGCGCGTTCTCGCCGCGCGGGCTGAACACGCGCTCCTTGGACCGCGTGCCTTCCTCGTCGCGGCGGATACCGGCGATGATGCCAGTGAAGCCACGCTCGGCGATGATCCTCTTCAGGGGCTCCGTCTTCAGCGCCGAGCAGCACACCACGCGGCCCTTTTTGTGGTTCATGCCGCCGCGCAGCGCCTCGTCGTTCGACGCCACGATCATATCCAGATCCCACTCCTTGGCGTAGCGGTCGCGGAACGCGATCATCTCCGGCAGCTTGAAGGTGGTGTCGACGTGAACCACCGGGAATGGGACGTGGCCGAAAAACGCCTTGCGCGCCAGCCACAGCATGACGTTCGAGTCCTTGCCGATCGACCACAGCATGGCCAGCCGGTCGAT
>JACPJY010000112.1 GCA_016187325.1 Rhodospirillales bacterium
CGATGGCCTCGTCGTCGCCGGCGCCTTTCGCCACCGTCGCCTCGAACGGATACAGGTTGACCACCAGCAGGTCGATCGGCCGGATGCCGTGGTCCTTCATCGCCTTGGCATCGGCGCCGACATCGCGTCGCGCCAGCAGCCCGCCGTGGATATTCGGGTGCAGGGTCTTCACCCGGCCGCCCATGATCTCGGGGAAACCGGTCTCGTCGGAGACTTCCTTCACCGCGACGCCGGCCTTCCCGAGCGCCTTGGCGGTGCCGCCGGTCGACAGCACCTCGACGCCGGCCTCGACCAGGTATTTTCCGAGCCCGTCGAGGCCGGCCTTGTCGGATACCGAAATCAGGGCGCGGCGGATGACGGTCAAGCGAGCGGTCTCCGATCTCAGACGGACGCGGCGCGGACGGCGACGGCCCGTTCCTGATGGTATTCCGGGACCAGGCGGCGGATCAGCGCCAGCACCCGGCCGCGGTCGCCCCGGCGGCACGCCTCGCGCAGCTCGGCGATGGCGGCGGCGAGCTCGCGCGCGTCGCCGGCCCGGGGCGCGGCCAACAGCACGCCGGGACATTCGGTCGGCACCGGCGCCTCCGAACCGTGGAACACCTCCTCGAACAGCTTCTCGCCGGGCCGCGGGCCGATGACTTCGATCTTGACGTCGCGGCCAGGCTTGAACCCGGCAAGACGGATCATCTGATCGGCAAGATCCATGATGCGGATCGGCTCGCCCATCTCGAGGACGAAGATCTTGCCATCGCGACGGCCGTTGCCGGCATCCGCCCCGATGCCGAGCGCGGAGGCCTGCAGGACCAGCTCAACGGCCTCGCGCACGGTCATGAAATAGCGGGTCATGTCGGGATGCGTCACCGTCAACGGGCCGCCCTTGGCGAGCTGCTGCTGGAACAGCGGCACCACCGAGCCGGTCGAGCCGAGCACGTTGCCGAAGCGCACGGTGACGAAGCGGGTGCCGCCGCGCCGGAGATCGAGCGCCTGGCAGTAGCTCTCGGCGATGCGCTTGGTGGCGCCCATGACGCTGGTCGGGTTGACTGCCTTATCGGTGGAGATCAGCACCATCGCCTTTGCTCCGGTGCCGTGCGCTAGGTCGGCGACGTTGACGGTACCGAGCACATTGGTGGCGGCGCCTTCGATGACGTTATCCTCGACCAGCGGCACATGCTTCAGCGCCGCGGCGTGGAACACCAGCTCTGGCCGGATTTCCTTGAATATCTGGGTCAATCGCTCGCGGTCGCGGACGTCGGCGATGACGGCGCGGCGCGGCAACTCCGGATAGCGTTCGGCCGTCTCGCGATCGACGACGTAGAGCGCGTGCTCGGAGTGATCCAGGAGTCCGATCTCGGCGGGCTTGAATTCCGACACTTGGCGCACCAGCTCGCCGCCGATGCTACCGCCGGCGCCGGTCACCAACACGCGGCGGCCCTCGATCAGGCGCGCCATGGCGGCGCGGTCGAGCGCGGTCTGCGGTCGGCCGAGCAGGTCCTCAACCGCGATGGGGCGAACCTCCACCTTGTCGGAAACGCCGCTCCTGAAATCGGTGAGGCGCGGCAGCCTGGCCAGCGTCATGCCGAGGGCATTGGCCTGGTCGAGCAGCGCGCGCACCCGGGCGCCATCCATGTCGTCCTTGGTCAGCACCAGCCGCTGCGGCGGCATGCCCTTGGCCTTAAGCTTCTCGACGGCTCCCGCGACATCGTCGGCGGTGCCGATGACCTCGACGCCGTGGATCTGCCGGCCGACCCGGTCGGGGCGCTCGGACACGATGCCGACAACACGATAATTCGCGTCCGCGGTCTGCCGGAGTGCGCGGATGAACAGCTCCGCCCCGTCGCCGGCGCCGACCAGCAGCACGGCGATGCGCTGGCCCTGGAAGGTGCCGTTGGAAAGGTCGAGGCGCCGGTCTTTGAACAGTCGGTAGAAAAACCGCGGGCCCCCGAGGAGCGCCATCAGCACGAACCAGTTGATCGGGATCAGCGAGCGCGGGACGTTGACGAACCGCGTCCACAGGAACATCACCAACAGGAATATCAGCACCGCCATCGTGACGGAACGGGTGATCGCCCACAGATCGTCGAGCGAGGCATAGCGCCAAACGCCGCGGTAAAGGCCCGACATCCAGAACACGATGGCGCAGATCACGGTGAACACGATGCCGGCCTGCAGAACGTGTTCGCCGGAGTAGTAGATGATGTCGTCGCCGAGCCTCAGATAGAGCGAAAGCCCGAACGACACCGCCGCCATGACGATGTCGTGCCCATAGGCGATCAGCCCGCGGCCGGAAATTCTATGGAAAGAATTCATCGGCTGGCGACCCCCGTTGAGGACTCGCTCGGTGATGCGAACCAGGACGCCATTTCACCCAGACCTTGTACCATGTCGTAAGGCGGCGTCCAGCCCAGATCGCGGCGGATTTTTGCATCGTCGACCCTGAGCGAATCCAACAGTCGGGCGGCAGCGCCGGACGGCCCGGTCAGCGCCGCGGCTAGCCGGAGAACTACCCCTGGCGCCGGGAACAGCCGCGCCGGCCGGCCGATGGCTGCGCCCAGGCGGCGGATCAGTTCCGGCGTCGATACGTCCTCGGCGTCGCGCACGAAATAGATGCCGCCTGCCTGCGGGTGGCGCAAGCAGCAGGCGATCGCGTCGGCCAGATTGGCGGCTGAAATCAGGCTGCGGCGATTGTCGATTCCGGCCAGCGGCAGCGGCGGCGCCCACCGCAGCAGCTTCAGCAGGTTCAGCATGTTGCCCTTGACCCCGGGCCCATAAACCAGCGGCGGGCGCAGGATCACCGATTGCATGCGTCCTTGTTGGCAAACGTCGAGCAGCGCCTTCTCGCCGGCCCATTTGGAAAGCCCGTAGGCGTCGGCGGGCGCCGGCGTTTGGTCCTCCGTGAGTGGCCGGCCGCGGTCGCTATCGCCCATCACCTTGACAGTGCTGACGAGCACGAACCGCTTTACGCCAGCCGCAGCCGCTGCCGTCGCCAGCCGCGCCGTGCCCTCGGCGTTAACCCGGCAGTAAAGCATCAACGGGTCGCCGTCGCCCTCCTTCATCACGTGGACGCGGGCGGCGAGATGCACCACCGCCTCGACGCCGGCCAGCGCCGCGTCCCATTCGGTGTCCGGTCCGATATCGCCGACGACATGGACGCGGGTATCGGCGAATAGCCCCGGCGGCAAGCCGGGGGCATCGGGGCGGCGGACGGCTACGGCGATGTCGTGACCGGCAGCGGCGAGCGCCGGCACGAGCGCGCGGCCGACCAAGCCCGAGGCGCCGGTGACCAGCACCTGGGTCACGGCGCTGCGCCTTCGGCGGCGACCGCGGCCGCCGCCTCGTCGCCGCGACGGCTGGCGGAAAGCTCGAGCACGCCGAGCATGTCGCGGGCCTGGCGCTCGCGGCTGAACTGCGGCGCTGCCGCCAGGCCCTTGGTGGCGAATGCCTTGCGTGTCTTGGCGTCGCCGGCAAGGCGCCGCACCGCGTCGGCGAGCGCCGCCGGGTCGCCGGGCGCGAGCGCGACACCGGCGCCGGTCGCCTTGACGATGCGGCTGGCCTCGCCCGTCGGCGCCACCAGCAGCAGCGGCAGGCCGCACGCCATCGCCTCGAACATCTTCGACGGAATGACACCGGCGAACAGCGGGTCGGCCTTCAGGTGCACGAGCGCCACGTCGCAGACGCTCCAAACACGCGGCATCGAATCTTTCGGCTGCGACGGTATGAAAAGGACGTTTTCGAGGTTTCGCCGCCGGGCGTCGGCAATCAGCGCGTCGCGCTCGGCGCCGGCGCCGACCAGCAGGAAGCGCACGTCGTCGCGGTCCTTCAGCCGTTCCGCCGCGTCGAGCACGTTGGCAAGCCCATGCGCCATGCCATGGGTGCCGACGTAGCCGACGATGAACTTGCCGGCAAGCCCCCATTCGGCGACGAGATCTGCATCGCGGTCGCGTGGCCCGTAGCGCCACAGGTCGACGCCGTTGGGGACGACGGCGATCTTCTCCGGTCGGATACCGCGCTGGACGAGGTTGTCCTTGAACGCCTGGGTCAGCGCCACAACCGCCTCGGCGCGGCGATAGAGGAACAGCTCCAGGTTCTCGATCAGACCGAGCAGGAATCCTCGCCGCATGGCGCCGACCGCGGCGATCGACGCCGGCCACAAATCGCCGAGTTCGAACACGAACGGACGGCCGCGCATCGCTGCCAGCGCCCAGCCGCCGACGGCGGCGAAGAACTGCGGCGAAGTGGCGGCGACGAACGCCCTTGTTGGGGGCGATGAACGTCTTCACTCGGACGACGCGGATGCCCGACATCTCCTCGAGAAGCCGCCAGCGATTAGCGTAGCGGTCATGCAGCCGGCCCTCGGGAAAGTTCGGGGCCTGGGTGATCACGGTTACCGCGTGGCCCCATTTCACCCAGTAACACGCGCGCTCGTAGACGCGGGTGGCGGCGGCGTTGGTTTCCGGCGGGAAGTTCTCGGTCAGGAACAGGATGCGCATCGCCGGCCGCCGTCAGGTCTTGGGCTTGGCGCCGGCGCCGAGGAAGAACAGCAACCACGCCACGACCACCAGCGCGCCGGCGAGCGCCACCTCCGGCAGGCCGCCCGCTGCTATCACCGCCAGCGCCACCAGCACGACATCGACCCACAGCACGTGACCGACGACCTGGGCGTGGCTAAGACCGCGCCCGACCGCAAGCTGATAGAAATGCTCGCGGTGCGCCTGCCACACCGGCTCACCGCGCAGCGCCCGGCGGAGAAGCGTGATGGTGGCGTCGGCCAGGTAATAGAGCGGCAGGATCAACGCCGCCGTCCACTGCCCGGCGGCGACCAAGCCGATCAGCAACCAGCCGAGCAAAAAGCCGAGTGGCACGCTGCCGACGTCGCCTAAAAATATTTTTGCCGGATGCCAGTTCCACCTGAGGAAGCCGACGGCGGCGCACGCCAGCGCCAGGCCGTGGACGAAGAATGCCGGCGGCAGCCCGGCCACCGCCGTCACCAGCGCGACACCGAGGCCGAGCGCCACCGTCTCGACGCCGGCGATGCCGTCGATGCCGTCCATGAAGTTGAACAGGTTGACGAACCACAGCCACAGGAGGCCCGCCGCCGCCAAGTCGAGCCAGCCGGGTAGCAGACCCGCGAACACCTGTCCCGGCGGCGGTGCGACCGCAAGCACCGCGGTGATCGCGGCGGCTTGGCCGGCCAGCCGCAGCAGCGGGTTCAGTCCGCGCAAGTCATCGAGCCACGACAACACCGCCAGCGCCAGCGCACAGCCGACAACCAGGCCTGCGTGCGCCGCCGGTGCCATCCACCCCGCCCCCAGCCAGGCGGCGGCGACCACCGGCACGACGGCGAGGCCGGCGCCCTTCGGCGTCGGCAAGGCGTGGCTGGAGCGTTCGTTGGGATGATCGAGGATAGCGCGGTCGCGGAGGAACCGCATGATAATCCCGGTGCCTGCGAACGAGGCAACGAGGACGAGAGTCGCGACGGCCATCGAAAGGGTCCAGTCCATGGCGAGGGAGTGTATCGCGAACCCGCGCCGTCAACAAAAAAAGGCAACGAAAAAAGGCGCTTCCCCTTACGGGGAGCGCCTTTCGCGCGGCGGCAGCAGGACCCTGCCGCCGGCACACTTATATCTTTGGCAAGTGAATTATAGCAAACGAACACGCCGCAGGACGGCGCTCACGCGTCGCCGGTGTAAGTCCGGTCGGTCCAACCAAGGAATCGCCGCAGGCCCTCCTCCAGTGTCACATTCGGCGCGAAGCCGATCTGTCGGCGTGCCTTGGTGATGTCGGGACAGCGACGCTGCGGCTCGTCGGCCGGGTAGCTGTCGGGATATTCCATCAGGCGGTGGTCGATCTTGCGCCCTAACACCTTTTCCATGGTCTCCACCAGATCCACCATCGAGATTTCGGGCTTCGGGTTGCCGATGTTGTAGGCCTCGCCGGGGCCGCCGTCGGTGATGACGCGCAGAAAGCCGTTCATGGCGTCGGTGATGTAGCAGAACGTGCGCGTCTGGTCGCCCGAGCCGTAGACGTGGAGCGGACGGCTGGCCTTGATCAGGCTGGCAAAGTTAGGCATGACGCGGTAGTCGGTCTCCTAACACCAAGGCGGTGGACATGATCAAGGCGCTGAAGGCGCACGGCCACCACGTCGACGTCCACGACGCCATGGCCGACCCGGAGGAGGCCGAACGCTTCTACGGCCTCAAGCTACTGCCGCGTCTGGAGAAGAACCGCGCCTACGACTGCCTGGTCGGCGCGGTGCCGCACGCCGTCTACATCGCGTTCAGCGGCAACACTTTGACTTCATTGGTGAAGCCGGGCGGCATGATCGTCGATCTCAAGGGCATGTGGCGCCACGTCCACATCGGCGGCGACGTCAGGCGCTTCGAGATCTA
>JACPJY010000113.1 GCA_016187325.1 Rhodospirillales bacterium
GCCGGAAGCTATCCACGCCAATTGAGTCGTGGCTTTGCGGGGGGGGGGTGGAAATTCCGGCCCGCGATCCCATCTAATGAGTCAACGGACCGGCCGCGGTCAGCCGCGCAACCGGCCCCCAGGGATGGTCCCCCCACCATCCTGCGGCTCCCTTAGGCGGAGCCTGAAGCGCCCGGCTTCCCCTTGCCGGGCGCTTTTTTCGTCGCCGCCCGGCCGGGTTGCGGAACCGGTCACGGCACCAGCCGGTAGCCGCCGGGCTCGGTGATCAGGATGCGGGCGTTGGAAGGGTCGGCCTCGATCTTCTGGCGCAGTCGGTAGACGTGCGTTTCGAGCGTGTGGGTGGTGACGCCGGCGTTGTATCCCCACACCTCGTCCAGCAGCACCTCGCGGCTGATCACTTTGTCGCCGGCGCGATAGAGGTATTTCAGGATCGCCGTTTCCTTGTCCGTCAGGCGCACCTTCTTCTTTTCGTCCGCGCTCAAGACCAGCAGCTTGTTCGCGGGCTGGAAGGTATAGGGCCCGATCGAGAACACGGCGTCGTCGCTGCGTTCATGCTGGCGGATGTGGGCGCGCAGCCTGGCGAGCAGCACGCCGAGGCGGAACGGCTTGGTGATGTAATCGTTGGCGCCGGCGTCGAGCCCGAGGATAGTGTCGGCGTCGGTGTCGGCGCCGGTCAGCATGATGATCGGCGAGGTGACGCCGTTGCGGCGCATCAGGCGGCAGACCTCGCGCCCGTCCATGTCCGGCAGCCCGACGTCGAGGATGATGACGTCGAAATAGTCCTCCTTCGCGATCTCCAGCGCCCCTTGGCGGCGGATTCGGCGCCGGTGGTCGCGAACTCCTCGTGCAGCTGGAGCTGCTCGCCCAGCATCTCGAGCAGCGTGGTGTCGTCGTCGACGATTAGGATCCTCTTGCCGGTGGTCATGGTCTTCCGTTTGCCGTCCTTTTTCCGAGGGTCCGACTCATAAATGACGTGCCCAATCGGTATAAGGCCCGATTGCCTCAAAATACCACCACCGGCGGGCGAGCGTCGAGGTCCGCCCGGCACCCCCCGGCGGCGCTGCGGCGGCCGGTCGCCGGGGCGACACCTATTTACCACGTTTTCTCCTTTTCTTTCCTATGCCCGTTCGCAGGCGACCGGTCCGAGTCGAACGCGCGTGTTCGGTGGACAGGTTTTTACGGCCTTTCTCCCATCGTTCACCCATCCCGCCGACGGGCCGACGCGGTCCCCCGTTGCGGAGTGCGGGCGCCAACCCGTACAGCTCTCTCAAGACCCCTTGCCAACCGTTGCGGGTAGCGAACTCAATGGCCTCGTCCAGGCCGGCGCTAAGCAAGCATTCCGCCATTCGCCTTTGCAACGATCTGTTCGTTTGTTCCGGTTGAAGCATTTCGGTTCTTTGAGCCATTGGAATACTCCTTGGCGAGTCGGATTCCGCGTAGGTGCCTTGGTTAGGGAAAAATAGTCCCACGACGGTCCCGATCGTTCGTGTGATGCCTGTCACCACGGTCGATCACGTTCGCGCGACGGAGTTGTTAGAAAAGGTGTTCGGAAAGTTCGTGGATTCGAATCAGAAGCGGGCCACCCACTACGAGAACATCGCCGAGAGTGCTGTCCGTGGTCAGGCTGCTACGAATTTACAGCCACTCGCGATCTGGTGATGGAATACCCAACGTGTAACGGAAATCGAGAGACCTTGTGGCGTCATCACGCGCAATGTCCGCTTTGAGTCGATACCGTTGATAAAGTGCCTCTTGAACGAGATCCGGCGGCTCGAGGCCCACGAGCTCGGCCTCGACAAAGCCGGCGTCGCGCCCGCCGTCGCCGTCCAGGCCAGCCTCGACTCGACCGCGCGGCGGAAGAAAAAGCGGAAAGTCCGGCGGACTCGGGTCTAGGTCTGGTTTTCGACCGTCGACGCGCGGGGAAACAAGTGCTTGGCCAGCAACTTATACCGCTGGAGGAATTCCGCGTGCTCGGCGCCGGTCAAATAACCGTGCTCGATCAGCCTGTTGAACAACGGCACCATGGGTTCCACCGCGTACATGGCGAGCACCGCTCTTTCCAACTCCCCTCGGGTTTCCAACTCATCGTTGGGGGCATGGCTTCCTTCGTTCGCGTCGAACATACGTTGTAGCCTACGATTCTTGTTCATGATCCCAAGTCCTTTCATCTTGAATCAGCCTCGGGCGTCGGCCGTCCCACGGCGGCGGCCGATCGCGCTATGGACAACGGGTTGCACCCTTTGTTACCGCTGGCTTGGTCGCGGCATCTGTCCTGCGCCTGTTCCGGTTCGCGGTAAGTCCCTCTCATCCGCGCCAGTAGGCCCTCAAGGCCATGTTGCCGGACATAGGCGGCGAACTCGCTCCGCCGCGTGACAACCATGTTCATTCCGGCATCGATCACGTTCACGATCTTCACGTCGACACTCCGGGTACGCACGCGGTAGGAGATCTGATGGGGCGGCAAGTCGAGAATCTGAATTTCCGTGACCACCAGGCTGTCCCGATCATCCATTTGTTGGAATCCCGTGATCCTGACCTTGAGGGTATCGAATATCGTGTCTGTGGAGCTGCCATAATGGACGGCAATGCGTTCTCTTACCGTTTCCAGGCGCAGAATGGTGGATTCGAGAATCATCCCACCGAACAGATTCGCGTACTCCCGGCGCTGCGCAGGTGTCGCGTCGTTCCAGTGGTGGCCAAGTGCGAGACGGGCGATGGTGTCGATATCGAACGCTTTGTCCATCAGGCATCGCATATGATTGCGACGTTGTTCCGGGCTCGCATCCCGATCTCTGATCACGGCGACGGCCTCATCAGTGAATTCGCGGACGACTACCCGGGGATCATTCCCAGCCTCATCCGCCAAGACGGGCCCGCTTGCGAACAAAGCCAGGACCGCGGCCGCCGCGAACCGCCGGCGCAAGCGTGACGGCGGGCGTCGTAATGGGCATTGGCCCCGCGCTGTTGCCGCCTCGCGTTGATCGGTAGGAATTTTCATCATGTTCTAGCCTCCAAAAGACGACTCCTTATTAATCGGCTTCCAGGTAGAGGTACCCGAGGCCGCCGGCGAGCCCCCAACCGGTGCTGCCTTCCAGCGCCAGGGGCTGCAAGGAAATCGTCTTCGGACCGGCGCCGATCAGCGCACCCGCGCCGCCGCCCACAAGAAAGGTGGCGGAAGCCTTGCCGCCGAAATACTTGCCGGCAAGGGCATGAGATCCGATGCGTGTGTCCGTGGCCCCGCCGAGCACCGCGAAATGAATGGTCTGGTCCCGGTTCCAGTTCAGGTCCACGCCAAGGCCAATGCCCGTTGACCCTTTGTATCTCTCTTGACCGCCGGGACCGTCGAAAACGCAGGTGACGCCCACGGTCGAATGGACCAGCAGATCGCGCTGGGTCCCGGGCACGCTGTTACACGACAAGACGCCGATCTGGACGCCGCCCTCGGCCATCGCCGGTGGCGTCGCCGTGACCGGCAGGAACAGCGCGGACGCGACGAGGCCGAGAGTGAAACGCTTAAGGCTGTTCATGTCTGTTCTCCTTGTTCGGGTTTCGGATCCTTCCAACCCTGCCGCCGTAAAGGTGTTGCGGCGGGAGCAAGTCAGAAACTCACCATGTCGCTTTGAACGAAAATCACCACCAGCACCGCGGCGTAGAACACCGTCGCGATGCCGATGTAGAAGAACACCCGCGCCAAAATCCGAAGCGGATAAAGGCTGCCGCGCGATGATTCGCCGGAGCGGACGTCGGTCGCCGCCAAGCCGAAATCCGCGGCTCCGCGGCCGGTTCGCGGACCGATGGCGCCGGCGCCGAAGACCGAGGCATGCCGCCGCAATCCGTCATTCGAGATCGCGGGGGCGCGCCCGGTCCCCATCGGGACCTGCCGACGCGGTAACGTGATGCGAGGATTCTCTTCATGCCGCAGTACGTTGGTTGCCATCGAACGTCTCCCGTTTGTCAACAAGGTGGACTGGAACACGCCTTCATCTGGCCAACACCACCAGGATCAGCAGGTAAAATTGGGCGACGGTAATGAGGACCGCGATGCCGAGATAGAAGAGTCCTCGCGCGACTGCCAAAAGCGTGTCGACGGCTTGACCGGGGACGCACCGGCAGAGGATGTCGGCGGCCCGCAGACTGAGGGTCGGCCGACCGGGCCACCATGCGCTGCCTGCCGTCCCCTGCGCGCGCCCGGCGTCAATCGGCGCGACCAAGCGCCTCAACGCTTCGGAAACGCCGCCTTCATTCCTCCGCATGGTGTTGTGCATCGTGCCTCTCCGGTTCGAAACGGTGGGGACCGATTGTTCCCCGGTGGCCGAGTGGGAATGTTGATTCAACAATAGCGACGTTACGAAGCCGCTGCATTTAAATCTAAATCAAATAGGCGTGAGAGAATTTTGAGACTTGATATCCATGCCATTTCCCATCCGAATCATCATTGGCGGCCGTTTCTACGCCGCCTTTTTGATCCGCAAATCACGGTTTGGTGATTACTGCCGATCTATTGAAGGATTGCGGCGGGTCTCGGCATCAACCCGTGGCTTTTACTTCTTCCCGTTTTCCTAAGCTGCGCTGGAAACCCGACAAGGGCGCGGGGATCGGAAACCGCGACGGCGCTTTGCCCGCCGTCGCCAACAGTTAGCGGCCTGGGAAGGCTATGTTTGATGGTCGTGGCAACGAGCGGCGGCCCTCACCGTGTTCCAGATTGCCCCACGGAACCCGGAAGGCTACCCTGATGCTTGGAACCGAAGTTCATCTGAAAGAATGTCGGATAAAGACGTTCGCTGTTCACGGGCGAGTAAGGTGTCCGTCGGTCCGTAATCAACGCTATCATCGCAGCCATGAGCAAGCCGCCCTTCGAATTGATCCCGATGCCCGCCTCCCGCGAGCCGGTATCGCTGCTGGCGGTCGATCGCGCCGTTTCCGAAGTCCGGCGCGGGCGCTTCGTCGCCGTCGCCGGCGCCGGCGGCATTGCGGTGCTGGTGCAGGCGGCCGAGGCGGTCACCCCGGAGGCCCTGATCGAACTCAAGCGGATCAGCCGTTCCGATCCGGTGGTCGCCGTCACCGCGCGCCGTGCCGCGGTGTTGGGTTTGGCCGAGACCGTCGGCAACATCGTCACCCTCGCCGGCGTCGGGGGATTGTCCGCCGACGTGATCCGCAACCTCGCCGATCCGCTGTCCGACGATCCGCTGCCCGACGCCGCCAAGGCGTCGCTGACCGTGACGGTCAGGAAAACGCCGACCTTCGACTGCGAGAGCGCCGCCGTGGCGCTGATGAAGCTGGCCCGGCTGCTGCCGGCCGCGGTGGCGGCCAAGATCGCCGACCCGACCGCCGAAGACCTGATGGCGTGGGCGTCGCGCCACGATCTGCTGCTGGTCGACTGCGGCGACATCTTCCAGTACGACGGCACCGCGGCGCGGACGCTGCGCGCCGTCGGCTCGGCCAGGGTGCCGCTCGTCGACATGCACGACACGCGGATCACCGCGTTCCGGCCGCTCGACGGCGGGCTCGAGCATCTGGCCATCGTCATCGGCGAGCCCGCCAAGGATCGGCCGGTGCTGACGCGGCTGCACTCGGAATGCTTCACCGGCGATCTGCTCGGCAGCCTCAGGTGCGATTGCGGCAGCCAGCTGCAAGGCGCGATCAAGGAGATCGCCGCCGCCGGCAGCGGCGTCCTCATCTATCTGGCGCAGGAGGGCCGCGGCATCGGCTTGGTCAACAAGCTGCGCGCCTACGAGCTGCAGGACCGCGGCTTCGACACCATGGACGCCAACGAGCAGCTCGGCTTCGACGCCGACGAACGGGTGTACCTGCCGGCGGCGCAAATCCTGCGCCAGCTCGGCTTCACCCGGGTGCGGCTGATGACCAACAACCCGGACAAGGTGACGGCCCTCGGCAACTGCGGCATCGCGGTCGAGGAACGGGTGCCGCACGCCTTCCCGTCCAACAAGCACAACGAATCCTACCTGCGCACCAAGGCCGCCCGCGGCGGCCACGTGTTCTAGGGGTCGTTCCCGCAATCCCGTCTAGCGATCGTCGCGTGCACGCAGACCGGCGGCGGCATCGGCGTGTCGGAACGTCGCCCGGATGCCGTTCCGAAAATCGACAAAAATCGCCGGCCATGTTGGCCTGACCAGATGATCGCGTTGAAATCGGCTCCGAAAATTTTTTTGTCGCCTTTTGTCGTCTTTTGTCGTCATTTTCCATCATATTTTGGTGAGTTCCTCCAACCTCCCACGAAGCGCGGCGAGTGCCGGTCATGGTGCCGATTCGCATCCGCGACCGAAGGGGCCGAGGCCATAACCGCCGACGTCCAACGATCATAGAACATATAGTGAACATACGCCTCCGTGGCGCCGATGTCAAGACGGCCGGGCGGCGGTATTTCTTGCCGAAGGAACCGCCGGACCGGGCCGGCAAGCCCCTATAACCGCTTGATCTTGCAAGATTCCCGCTCTGGCATCGCTTTTGCACTGTTATTGGCAAACAAGCAACGGGAAGAGATCAGCCATGACCACCATCAACGCCAGCGCCTGGCGGCCGCCGCTCGAGCTCGCGGTGCTGCCGCAGCCGATGCCCGCCGAGGCCGCGTCGGACGCCGCTTCCGCTTCCGGCCGCGCCGCCGAAGACGCCGACTTCCAGCTTTTCGGCAGCGACGGATTCACGTTTCTCGATTTCCTCGACATCATCAATCCCCTCCACCACATCCCGATCGTCGGCACGCTTTACCGGCATTTCAGCGGCGACGAAATCGATCCGGGCTCGCGGGTTTTCGGCGGCACGCTTTTTTTCGGCCCGCTCGGCACCGTCGCTTCCATCGGCGACGTGCTGATCCGCGACGCCACCGGCAAGGACGTGGGCCAGCACGTGATGGCGATGTTCGACCAACCGGCGCCGCGCCCGTCCGAGCTCGCCGAGGCCGGCGGCACGGTCGTCGCCGACGCCGACGCGAACGCCGGCCACGCCGTCGTCGCCGATGCCCGGGAGTCGGAAGCTCTCGATCCGATCACCCACTGGGCGATGGAGGAAATCGCCTTCCAGCAGGCGATGGCGGTCAAGGTCCAATCGTCGATGCAATCCCGGCCCATCGTTCGCGAGCGCGCATCGTTGCCGATCCCCGCCGTCACCGCCGCCTACGACAACAGCCGCCAGGCGCTGGTCTCTTCGGGGCTCGCCGAGCCGGCGCCGCAATCGCCCGCCTCTCCGATGCCGGCCCGCCTGACGGTCGATTCGGCCGGCGCCGCCAGGGCGCAGTCGATCATCCGCCATACCAAGCGCAGCGCCGCGATGATGGCTGCCGCCGGCTACGGCCGCGCCGACCAGCCGGCCGAACGGCGCAACAGCGAACAGCCCGGCGCGGCGTCCCCGGGAGCTTCCTTGGCGACGCCCCCCGGCGCGGTGGCGCCGCTCGGCGGATGGTTCGCGGAAGCGATGCTGGAGGCGCACGGTCGTTATCAGGCCGCCGCCGTCGCCGCCCGGGAACGGTATCCGACCACCCTCGACGTCCGGCATTGATCCCGCGATCGCGCTTCGCGGCTGAGCCCGCGGGCGCGGTATAATCGCCGTCATGGAAATTACGGTCTGGCCGCCCGGTCATCTTCAATGGCGGGGCAAACGGGTCCGCTGTGCCCTCGGGCGCGGCGGCGTTCGCGTCGAAAAGCGCGAGGGCGACGGCGCGACGCCGGCCGGATCGTTTCCCCTGCGCCGGGTGATGTACCGCGCCGACCGGTTGCCGGCGCCCGAGACGGGCCTGCCGGTGCGCGCCCTTCGCCGCGACGACGGCTGGTGCGACGATCCCGGGGATGCCGCCTACAACCGCCTGATCCGCACGCCGTTCGCCGCCCGCCACGAGACGTTGTGGCGCGACGACGCGCTTTACGACGTCGTCGTCGAGCTTGGCTTCAACGACGACCCGGTCGAGGTCGGCCGCGGCAGCGCCATTTTCCTGCATCTCGCCAAGCCCGGATACGCGCCGACGGAGGGTTGCATCGCGCTGGCCCTCGGCGACCTGCTGGCGCTGCTCGGCGACTGCGACGGGGAAACCAGGCTGTCGGTCGGCGACGCCGCGCCCGGGGAAAACCGTTAGGCCTCCGTCTCCTGCTTGACGGCGGGACGCTCGCCGAAGATCGCGGTGCCGACGCGGACGTGGGTGGCGCCGAGGCGGATCGCGGTTTCGAAATCGCCGCTCATCCCCATGCTCAGGCCGTCGACGCCGTTGCGCTTCGCGATCTCGCGCAGCAGCGCGAAATGCGGCGACGGTTCGTCCTCGAGCGGTGGCACGCACATCAGCCCGGCGATCGCGAGACCGAAGTCGTCGCGGCAGGCGGCGATGAAGGCGTCGGCGTCGGCGGGCGCGACGCCGCCTTTCTGCGGCTCGTCGCCGGTGTTGACCTGGACGAAGCATTGCGGGCGGCGGCCGCTGCGCGCCATCTCGTCGGCGACGGCGCGGGCCAGCCTGGGATTGTCGATGGTCTCGATGGCGTCGAACAGCGCCACGGCGCGCTTCACCTTGTTGCGCTGCAGGCCGCCGACCAGGTGCAGCCGCAGATCCGGATGGTCGGCCTTGAGCGCCGGCCATTTTGCTTCCGCTTCCTGGACCCGGTTCTCGCCGAACACGCGGTGCCCGGCTTGGAGCGCCGGACGGATGACCGCCGCCGGATGGGATTTGGCGACGGCGACGAGCGTGACCGCGGCGGCCGATCGCCCGGCCTCGGCGGCGGCGGCCGCGATCCGCGCCTTTACCTTTTCGAGATTATCGCGGATATCCGTGTCTGGGGCCATTTGCGATACCATGCCGCCGCGAATGAGATCGGTCGAACGGGCGAACGACGGACGATGAGCGTAACAGACCTGACGAGGTGCCTCAATTTGCGCCGAGCCGGCCGGTCGCGGCGACCCGGCGACGCGTTGCCGTCCCTGATCCTGATGACCGACGAGGCCAGGCTCCCCGATCCGCTGCCGGTGGTCGCCTTGCTGCCGCCGGGGAGCGCGGTGATCGTCCGCCATTACGGCGACCCCCACCGCGAGGATTTGGCGCGCCGCGTGGTGGCGGTGGCGCGGCCCCGGGGCGTGCGCGTCCTGATCGCCGGCGACGCGGCGCTGGCGGCCAAGATAGGCGCCGACGGCCTGCACCTGCCGGAGGCGATGGCGGCGCTGGG
>JACPJY010000114.1 GCA_016187325.1 Rhodospirillales bacterium
CGACATGCCGCTGACCCCGGAGAAGGTGTGGCGGGCGATCAAGGCGGCGCGCTGAGGGGTTGGGTCACAGCGAGCCGCGCGTCTTCATCGGCCGGTGCCGTCAGCCCTTGCGCCAAACGGTCGCCAGCCACGGCTGCTGGTGGCGCGGCAGCCCCGGCGGACGGAAGTAATGTTGCAGTTCCAAGAACCCGGCCGTGGTGACGAAATTGCGCCAGGTGTCGAGATCGAAGAAGCAGCCATAGCGCTCGCCGCTGAAGCCTTCCTCGTTGTTGCCCCTCGGATTCGAGCAGAACAGGACGCCCCCGGGCCTCAGGGTTCTCGAGAGTTCGAGCAGGACCCTCGGCAGCTCCCGACTCGGCACGTGGAATAGCGACGCATTCGCGAACACGCCGTCGAAGCGGTTCTCCGGCAGGTCCATGGCGAGAAAATCCTGGTGGAGAACCTCGCACCCGGAAATGGCACGTGCCATGGCGACGAATTCCTTCGATCCGTCCAAGCCCACGGCGTCATGTCCCAACGAACGAAAATGCCGGAGGTCGCGGCCGGGCCCGCAGCCAAGATCGAGAATGGAAAACGGCGGATCGGCCGCGATCGCTTCCAAGAGCGCCCGGTAGTTCTGGCCGACGTCGTGATCAAGGGTGCTGGCGCGGAAATCTTCGGCTGTACGATCGTAATGGCTGATGGTCACTTCCGACGTGTGCCGCAATTGCGCATCGTCGAGCGCGCGGGACAGCTTATCGCGATTACCCTTCGGCATCGCCCCCTGACCCGTCTTTCCCATCCTCACACGTCGCCGTTGGGCAGGCGCACCGTCACCGTCGTGCCCTTGCCCGGCTCGCTCGCGATGGCGAGCGTGCCGTCGTGGAGTTCGACCAGCGAGCGGGTGATGGCGAGGCCGAGGCCGACGCCGCCGCGGCTGACGTAGGGGTCGACGCGGCCGCGCTCGAACGGCTTGACTAGGATGGCGATGTGGCCCTCCTCGATGCCGACGCCGGTGTCGGCGACGGTGATCACGGTGTCGCGAGCGGACACGCTCGCCGTCACCGCGATCCTGCCTCCGGCGGGCGTGAACTTGACGGCGTTGGTGAGCAGATTGAGGAGGATCTGCTTGATCGCCCGGCGGTCGGCGTAGAGCGCCGGCAGGTTGCCGGGAACCTCCGCCGACACCTTAATGCGCCGCTCCCTGGCGTGGCCGGCGATCGCCTTGGCGCATTCGTCGACCGCCTCGCCGACCGACAGCTCCTCCTTGTAGAGCGACTTCTTGCCCGCCTCGATGGTCGAGATGTCGAGGATGTCGTTGACCAGATCCAGCAGGTATTTGCCGCTGGCGTGGATGTCGCCCGCGTACTCGACGTACTTGTCCAGGCCCAGCGGCCCTATGTACTGGTGGCTGAGAATGTCAGCGAAGCCGAGGATGGCGTTCAAGGGCGTGCGCAGCTCGTGGCTGATGGTGGCCAGGAACTCGGATTTCGCCTGGCTCGCCTCTTCGGCCTTCTCGAGTGCCTGGCGGCGCTCCTCCTCGGCCATCTTGCGCTCCGAGATGTCGAGCGACACGGTGACCACCAACGCCGCCGCCCCAGTCTCGTCGCGCAGCGGCACCTTGGTGGTGAGCAGCGTGAACAGCCGGCCATTCGGGTCGACCCAGGTCTCCTCGAAGTTGACCTTGGGGGTATTGGTCCTCAGCACCTCGACGTCGATGGCGCTGGTGTAGGCGCCGTAGTCGGCGCCGACCAACTCGCCCGCGGTCCTGCCGACGGCGGCCTCCGGCTCCACGCCGTAGAGGTTAGCCTGGTAGCGGTTCATGAACACGTAGCGGGAGTGCCGGTCTTTGGCGTTGACCATCGCCGGCACCGCGTCGATGACGCTGCGCAGCGTCTGCTGGCTGGTCTCGAGCGCCGCCTCGACCTGCTTGCGCCCCGTCACCAGTACCGAAAGAAAGATCGTCGTCACGGTGATGGTGATCAGGCCGCCCTTCATCACCACCACCTGGCCGAACGCCGACAGGCCCTTGAAGGCATAAGGGCCCTGGCCCAGGAAGGTGAGGAAGACGGCGTAGAGTCCGACCACCAACGTGA
>JACPJY010000115.1 GCA_016187325.1 Rhodospirillales bacterium
AAGCTCGGCTCCATGGGCGCGGTCAGGACGACCACCATGGTGGCGTTCGGCGAGAAGGACTACCGCAAGATCATCAAGGCCTTGCCAGCCTAGATCTGCGACCGGGCGGCGACGAAACGCGCCTCGACGCGGCCGAGCTCGCCGAAATCGGCGAGCATGCGGTCGCCGGGTTTGACGGCGGTGACGCCGGTGAGCGTGCCGGTGCTGACCACCTCGCCGGCGGCGATACCGTCGCCGAGCGCCGAGAGGTGGTTGGCGGTCCATTCAAGCACGCTCAGCGGATCGCCGAGCGCGTCGGCGCCGACGCCTTCGGCAACCGTGTTGCCGGCGCGGATCAGCCGCACCGCGTGGCGCTTCAGGTTGAAGCGCCGCCAATCGGCGCGCTCCGGCCCCCGCACCCAGGCGGTGTTGGCGACCATGTCGGCGATCAGCCGCGCCGGGCCGATGCCGGGAAAGCCGCCCTCGAACCGGCAGCCGACCACCTCGATCGCCGGCAGCACGGCGCCGACCCCCGCCAGCACCTCGGCGCGGCCGTAGGATTGCTTGCGCGGAGGAAGCGCGACGCTGAAGCGGAACGCGAGCTCGCTCTCGACGCTGGCGCCGTGGCCGTCGAATACGGCGATCTCGGCCGGGCTTTTGTGGCAATCGGCGGCGAACATCGGCGCCGTCGCCGGCTCCGCGACCGCGAGCAGCCGCTGCGCCGCCTCGCTGGTGGCGCCGACCTTCCATCCGGCCCGTTGCAGCCCGGCCAGCGCCGCCACGCGGCGCTGCACGTCGTAGGCGGCCGCGACCGATTGGATATCGTCGGCGTCGGCGCGCGCGATGACGCCGCCGCCGGTGCGAGCGCGCCACAATGCGCGGGCGAGTTCGTGGGCGGCGCTCAAGGGATTTCCGTCATGCTCCCCGGCCTAGACGCCTTCGACGACAATCATGTTGGCGTCGGCAGAGGCCTGGCGCAGCGCCTTCGGGCCGGCGTACTCGGGCGAAGCATGCCAGGCCTTGGCGGATTTCATATCGGGGAAGCGGATGACGACGCAGCGCGGATATGCCCACTCGCCCTCCAGCACTTCCATGGCGCCGCCGCGGACGATGAACTCGCCGCCGAATTTCTTCAGCGTCGCCGGCACCTGGGCGCGATAGGCCTCGAACTTGGCCGGCTCCCTCACCCCGACCTGGACGATGACGTAGGCGGCCACGGCTTTTCCCCTCTGCGTCGCGCGTATTCAGTCGACGCCGTCGACTTATTGTCCCGCGTCGATGCCGTCGACGACAATCATGTTCGCGGTCGCCGACGCGTGGCGGAGCTTCTTGATCTTCCCGTACTCGGTCGATTCGTGCCACTTCTTCGCCGTCTCGCGGTCGGGAAACCTGATGATCACGCCGCGCGGATAAGCCCAGGTGCCTTCCAGGACCTCCATCCGGCCGCCGCGGACCAGGAACTCGCCGCCGAACCTGGCCAGCACCGGCCCGGCCAGTTGGCGATATTTCTCGAAGGTCTCCGGGTCATGGACGTCAACCTGGGTAATGATGTAGGCGGTCATGGCGCGTCCTCCGTGGCTTGTCGCGACCCATTCCCGTAAATCACCGGCGCCGGCGGCGCAAGCGGCACGTGCCTCAGCCCGTGCCGCCCGCGAACCGTGCCAGCAGCCCATCGGCCTGGTCCAGCCGCGCGACGAGGAACGCCCGCGTCCGCGCCTGGCCCTCCGTCTCGTCGCGGCACCACACCGCCAGCGCGGCGACGAACACCAGCGTCAACCCGACCTCCTCGGCCTGGCGGCGGGTGCCTTGCGCCGTCAGCCCGGCGGCGTCGCGCAGCCACTGGATCAACCGCGACAGGTTGAACACCATCGGCACGTAGTGATGGGGATGGAACAGCCACAGCTTGCCGGCCAGCATCTCGGCGGTGACGCGACGGTGGGGCGCCAAGGCGTCGAACCAGCGCAGCATCAACATCTCGAGCCGTTGCTTCGCCGGGCGGTCGTGGAAGCCGGCCGGCGGTTTGGCGAGCATGGCGTCCTGGGCGCGCCGGAACCAGGCGTCGGCGATGGCGTCCTGGTCGCGGTAGTGACGGCGCAACTCGGCGAGCGTCATGCCGAGGCGACGGCCGAGGCGGGTGAAGCTGACTTCCTGCCAGCTTTTGTCCTTGGCCAGGGCTAGCGCCGCAACGAGGATGCGCGCCCGGGTCGCGCCCTTGCCAGACGTTTGTTCGCCGGCCTTTTTCCTGGCGGCCTTTTTCGCGGCCATGTCCCAATACTAGCACACCCGGACAAGGTTTGGGGGCGGCGCCCTGTCAGCCGGCGAAGTCGATGGCGAGGCCCATGCCCTCGGCCAACGCGCGCTCGTAGACCACCACCGCGGCGGCAACGTCCTGCACCGCGATGCCGGTGGAATCGAACACCACCGTGTCCTCGGGCGCAGTGCGGCCCGGCTTCAGGCCGGCGATCACTTCTCCGAGCTCGGCCCGCACGTGCAACGGCCTCAGCACGCCGGCGGCGATCGCGTGATGCAGGTCGCCGATCGCCGCGCACTGCTCGGTTGAATCGGTGATCAGCACGCTTTCGGCCAGCAGTTGCGGGCTGATCTCCTGCTTCTCCGGGTTGTCGGCGCCGACGGCAGCGACGAAGGCGCCGTCCGTCACGTCCTTGGGCCCGAGAAACGCCTTCTTCGCGGTGGTGCAGGTGATGACGACTTGGCTCCCCCGGGCGGCCTGCCGGAGACCTTCCGGCGCCGGCTCGACGATGATGCCGAGCTCGGCCGTCATGGCGGCGGCGAAGGCGCGCGCCCGCGCGCCGTCGACGTCGACCACGTACAGCCGCTCGATCGGCCGCACCCTTAGCAGCGCCCGCGCCTGCGCCGCGCCCTGGATGCCGCATCCGACCACCGTCGCCACCTTGGCGTCGGCCCGCGCCAAGTGCTTCGCCGCCACCGCCGTCGCCGCCGCCGTGCGCAGCGCCGTCAGCGCCATCGAGTCCATCACGGCGAGCGGCCGGCCGTCGTCGCCGGCGCACAGCACCAGCGTGCCCTGGATAGTGGGCAGCCTGCGAGTCGCCGGATTGTCGGGGAAGTTGGCGTTGGTCTTGGCGGCGAAATAGGGCCGCGTCAGCTTGAGCCCGGCGGCCTTGATGTGGAAGGCGCCGCCCGGCACGTGCACGCTGAGCACGCCCGGCTTCAGGCTTTTACCCAGGGCGTGCAGCCGGAACGCCTCCTCGACGGCGGCGATGCAGGCGTCGAGGTCGAGCAGCGCCGCCACATCTCCCTGGGTCAGCACCAGGGTGGCGCGCCGGCGATCGGGCCGGCGGGTCCCCTTGGTCTTGTGATATTTCCTGGATTTCTTCGAACGAGCGACGGCCATGGGTTCCTCTCCCATGCGAAGAGCGATGGCAGAACTTGGACGCATGGCGTCTTGGGATGAACCGGGCGTCTGCGTCGGCCCGATCAAGCGAAAATACCACCGCCGGCGGGCAGCCGTCGAGGTCCGCCCTATGCGACCGCGGCGGCCGGGAACCGGGCGACACCTATTATTATAATTGCCTTATTATAATCGCCGCGTGGTTCCTTGCAGCCCCGGTAGACCCCGATGGCCCCCGTACAGTTTCCGGGCGGCCTAAAAAAAAGGCGGACAAACCGCCGCCGGTACCTTAAATGAAAGCCAACCGCTAAGACGCCATGGTAGACGGCAGGCAGCCGTCTTCCCCTGGAAGGAACGCTTCAACATGGACCTGAACGGCAAACGGCTCCTCGTCTGCAATTGCGAGGGGACCATGGCCATCGACGGCAAGGTGCTGGCCAAGGCCTGCCTGGCGGCGGCGCGTATCGGCGGCAAGGCGGCCGCGGCCGGCAATGAAGCCGCCAATGGAATCCAGGAGCTTGCCGTCAACACGCATCTGTGCCGGGCGCAGCTCAACGAGTTCGAGCGCATCGCGAGCAAGGCCGGCAAGGGTGGGCTGCTGGTCGCCTGCACCCAGGAGGCGCCGCTGTTCCTCGAAACCCTCGACGGCATGGGCGACAAGGCGCCGAACGCCCGCTTCACCAACATCCGCGAGCGCGCCGGCTGGTCGAAGGCGGCGACCAGGAAATCGCCGGCGGCAGCGAAGATGGCGGCGCTTCTCGCCGAGGCCGCGCTCGACATCCCCGACGCCCAGCAGGTGAGCATGATCTCGGGCGGCGTGCTGCTGGTGCTCGGCAATGACGACCGGGCCATCGAAGCGGCGAAGAAGGTGGCGAGCCGGCTCGACGTCACCGTGGTGCTCGAGAACACCAAGGGCCTAACGCCACCGACGCTGATGGACGTGCCGGTGTTCACCGGCAAGGTGACCAAGGCCTCGGGGCATCTCGGCCAGTTCGAGGTCGCGATCGAGAAGTTCGCGCCAGCGACGCCATCGTCGAGGGCGGCGCTGCAGTCCGAGGACGACGCGAAGGTCGGCACCTCGGTGTGCGACCTGATCCTGGACTTGCGCGGCGGTGCGCCGCTGTTCCCGGCCCCGGACAAGCGCGACGGCTACTTCAACCCAGACCCCGGCAACCCGGCGCTGGTCACCGACGCGCTGCTGCAGCTCACCGACATGGTCGGCGAGTTCGACAAGCCCCGCTACGTCGACTACGACGCCAAGATTTGCGCCTATTCGCGCAGCGGCATCGTCGGCTGCACGCGCTGCATCGACAATTGCCCGACCGGCGCCATCACCCCCAACCCGGGGGAAGATCGCGTCACCATCGACCCGTACGTCTGCGCCGGCTGCGGGGCATGCGCCAGCGTCTGCCCGACGGGCGCCGCCAAGTACGCGCTGCCGGCCGGCGATGCGCTCTATCAGCGCCTGCGCGTGCTGCTCGGCGCCTATGTCGCAGCCGGCGGCAGGAATCCGTCGTTGCTGGTCAATGATGGCGGCTTCGGCGACGAGATGATCTCGACCATGGCGCGGTCGGGCGGCGGGCTGCCGCTGAACGTGCTGCCGTTCACGGTCAACCAGACGACCCAGATCGGGCTCGAATTCCTGCTCTCGGCCGGCGCATTCGGCGCCGAGCAGGTGCTGATCCTGGTGCCGCCGACCAAGGCCGACGAGAAGGCCGGCCTGGAATCCGAAGTCGCCCTGGCCGACGCCATCTTCGACGGCCTCGGCTATGGCAAGGGTCGCGTCGAGATCATGGACGAGACCGATCCGGAGGCGCTGGAGGCGAGGCTTTACGGGCTCAAGCCGATGCCCGGGATGCCGGCCGGCGATTTCCTGCCGATGGGGCGCAAGCGCTCGGTGATGACGCTGGCGCTCACCCACCTGCACGCCGCCGCGCCCACCAAAGTCGACGCGCTCGCGCTACCGACAGGGGCGCCGTTCGGCGCCGTCGAGGTCGACGTCAAGGGCTGCACCCTTTGTCTCGCCTGCGTCGGCGCCTGTCCGACCGGGGCGCTCAAGGACAACCCGGACAAGCCGCAGCTCAGCTTCGCCGAGAACGCCTGCGTGCAGTGCGGGCTGTGCAAGAACACCTGCCCGGAGAGCGTGATCTCATTGGTGCCGCGGCTGAGCTTCCTCGAAGCGGCGCGTTCGCACCGGGTGGTCAAGGAGGAGGAGCCGTTCGAGTGCATCCGCTGCGGCAAGCCGTTCGGCACCAAGTCGTCGATCGAGAACATGGTCAAGAAGCTCGAAGGCCACTCGATGTTCAAGGACAAGGGCGGCGTCGAGCGGCTGAAGATGTGCGCCGACTGCCGGGTAGTCGTCATCGCCACCGAGGACAAGCACCCGCTGGCCGCCGGAATCGTGCCGAAGCCACGCACCACCGAAGATTATCTGCGCGAGCGCGAAGAATTGCGGCAGAAAGCGGCCAAGGACATGGCGGAAAAGGGGTTGTTGCCCAAGCGCGGCAACGGCAACGGCCAGACCGGGTGAGAACGCCGAATTCCCGCACCGTTTTTGGGGGCGACAAGGGCCCGGCCCACGGCTACCATTGGCGAGCGAATGCCCGGCCGCGTCCCCGTAAACCCGGCGGCGCGGGGGGTGATCCTTGGCGAGGACAGCGATGATCGATCCGTTCGGGCGGCATGTGACGTATCTCAGGGTGTCGGTGACGGACCGCTGCGACTTCCGCTGCGTCTACTGCATGTCCGAGCACATGACGTTCCTGCCAAAGGCCGAGGTACTGACGCTGGAGGAA
>JACPJY010000007.1 GCA_016187325.1 Rhodospirillales bacterium
CGCATCCTGCCCGGCTTCTTCGTCGCCATCGGCATGATGCTCGGCCCGGACGTGGTCGAGGAATTCCAGGAGAAGATCCGCCGCGTCGTCGACCGCGTGAAGTCGGGCGGCAAGAGCGTGTTCAACTGGGACGACGTCTACAAGGACAACGAAGCCAAGGCCGTCAGCCTCGACGCCGAGATCGCCATCGCCGGCCACTTCAAGGATTTCCAGAAGCGCGCCGCCTGGTTCATCAACCTGGTCAACGGCCATTTGACGCCGCCCGATCCCGGCACGCCGCCCGCCGCCGCCGGCTGGGAGTTGAACGAGACCGGCTTCCGTAAGTTCCTCAACGCGCTGATGACGGACTTGCGCCAGGCCCTCGACACCGACAACGGCAAGCTGCAGATCACCAAGCGTTACGGCGCCGACACTTGCGCCGACTTGTTCGACATCCTGGCGCAGATCAAGCAGTAGGTTTCGTGCGCGTTACGGCGCGATTGCGGCGCGCTGGGCGGCATGGTCGCGGCCCTGCTTCAGAATCTCCGCCAGCAGGAACGCAAGCTCGAGCGCTTGCTTGGCGTTCAGCCGCGGGTCGCAGTGGGTGTGGTAGCGGGCCGAGAGATTCGCCTCGGTGATCGCCACGGCGCCGCCGGTGCATTCGGTGACGTCTTGGCCGGTCATCTCGAAATGCACGCCGCCGGCGTAGGTGCCTTCCGCCTGGTGCACGGAGAAGAAGCCCTGCACCTCCTCCAGTATCCGCTCGAAGGCGCGGGTCTTGTAGCCGGTGGCGCTCTTGACCGTGTTGCCGTGCATCGGGTCGCACACCCACGCCACCGTCTTGCCCTCGCGCTTGACGGCGCGGATCAACGGCGGCAACAACGTCGTCACCTTGTCGGCGCCCATGCGGGCGACGATGGTGAGCCGTCCCGCCTCGTTCGATGGATTGAGGACGTCGATCAGCTTCAGCATCTCGTCGGCCTTGGTCGACGGTCCGGCCTTGAAGGCGATCGGGTTACCGATGCCGCGCATGAACTCGACGTGGGCGCCGTCGAGCGCCCGGGTGCGGTCGCCGATCCACAGCAGGTGCGCCGAGGTGTCGTACCAGTCGCCGGTGGTCGAATCGACGCGCGTCATCGCCTGCTCGTAGTTGAGGATCAGCGCCTCGTGCGAGGTGTAGAAGGCGGTCTCGCGGATCTGCGGCGTGGTCTCCGAGGTCAGCCCGCAGGCGGCCATGAACGCCAGCGTCTCGCCGAGCCGGTCGGCGAGGTCCTGGTAACGCTCGCCGAGCGGGCTATTCGCGACGAAGCCGAGGTTCCATTGGTGCACCTTGTGCAGATCGGCGTAGCCGCCTTGCGCGAACGCGCGCAGCAGGTTCAGCGTCGCCGCCGACTGGTAGTACGCCTGCATCAGCCGCTCCGGGTCGGGGACGCGGCCTTCGGGGTTGAACTCCATGGCGTTGATCATGTCGCCGCGATAGCTCGGCAGCGTCACGCCGTTCTGGGTCTCGGTCGGCTCCGAGCGCGGTTTGGCGAACTGGCCGGCCAGCCGCCCGACCTTGATCACCGGCAGCGACGCGCCGAAGGTCAGCACGACCGCCATCTGCAGCAGCACCCGGAAGGTGTCGCGGATGTTGTCGGGGTGGAACTCGGCGAAGCTCTCGGCGCAGTCGCCGCCCTGCAGCAGGAACGCCTGGCCGGCGGCGACGCGGGCCAGGTCGCGCTTCAGGTTGCGCGCCTCGCCGGCGAACACCAGGGGCGGGCAGCGCTTCAGGCGCGCCTCGACGGCGGCCAATTTCTCAGGGTCGGGATACTCCGGCACCTGAATGATCGGCTTCGTCCGCCACGTGTCGGGCGCCCATTTGTTGGCCATTTTGCGCGCCATTGCGTTGAATTCCCAAGCTGTCTCAGCGCCATATACGCCGCCCGGCGCGTTTTTTCCAGAAAAACCCCGTGGCGGCGGGGCGCCGCCGCATGCGCCGAACGCCTTGACGGGGCTTTCAAGGCCCGACTATGATTTCATACTGTTGAATAAGTTTTCAATATCTCGAATATTTTGACCTCCGGCGCTGAGCCATGAATGCTAAAGTCAGAACCGCGGTCCGTACGCTCGAGGCGTTCGAGGCGTTCGGACGTTCGCAGAAGCCGCTGACGCTCAGCGAACTGGCGCGTGCCATTGGTGTGCCCGTCAGTAGCTGCCACGGCCTCGTCGCCACATTGCGGAACCGGGGCTACATCTATTCTGTCGGCAACAACCGCCGGGTCTATCCGACCCGACGGCTCCTCGACGTGGCCGAAGCCATCGTCCGAAACGACCCTCTTCTCGAGTTCGTCGAGCCCGTGTTGACGCGCCTTCGCGACGACACCGGCGAAACCGTGATTCTAGGCACGCGCGAGGGCGACGGCGTGGTCTACCTGGAGGTCGTCGAGGGGTTGCACACCATCCGCTATTCGGCCAAGCCGGGCGAGATCAAGCCCCTGCACTCCAGCGCCATCGGCAAGGTGGTGTTGGCGTCCCTTGATGAGGGGGCGCTCGCCAAGACCCTTGCCCGGATTGCGCTCGAGCGGATCACGCCGGCGACGCTGGCCGACGAGGACGCGCTCCGACGCGATCTCGAAGACGGCCGCCGACGCGGCTTCTTCGTCACCCGCGGCGAGAACGTCGCCGACGTGATGGGCATGGCGGCACCGGCGGCGCCCGGGGGACAGGCACTCGCGGTGGCGCTGGCCGGGCCGATCGAGCGCATGGACCGGTCATTCGACGCCCACGCCGAACGGCTGCTTGTGGCAGCGCGGGAACTGAGCGGCCTCGGAGCGGATTGATGGCGACGCTCAAGATGGACAGCCGAGACGGCGTCATCACCGTCACCATCAACCGGCCGGAGAAGCGCAACGCGCTCAACCGCGAGGTGCTTACCGAGCTGGCCGCGACGTTTACCCACGCCGCCCAAGACGACGGCCTGAAAGCCGCCGTCATCATCGGCGCCGGCGACAAGAGCTTTGCCGCCGGTGGCGACCTCAGGGACCTGGAAGGCATACGCACCCGGAAGGGGGCGCGGGAAATGGCCGACAACGCCAAGCAGGCGTTCGAGGCCATCCGCCGCTTTCCGGTGCCGGTCGTCGCCGCGCTCAACGGCGATGCGTTGGGCGGCGGCGCCGAGCTTGCGGTCGCTTGCGATTTTCGGGTGTTCGCCCATCACGCCCGCATCGGGTTCGTGCATGGGCGACTCAACATCTCTACCGCCTGGGGCGGCGGCGTCGATCTCATGCGGCTCGTCGGTCCGGCGGTCGGGCTCAGGCTACTGAGCCGGAGCGAGTTGATTGCCGGCCCGGATGCCGTCGCGATCGGTCTCGGCGACGCCGCGGCGTCGCCGGGCCAGCCGCTGGCGCACCTGGTGGCCGATTTCCTGGAGCCGATCAAGGCGCAGGTGCCGCGGGCCCTTCGGGCCTTCAAGGCGGTGGCGATGGCCACCCGCTTCGGCGCGTCGCGTCCCGAAATGCTCAGGCTAGAGACCAAGACCTTCGCCGAGACCTGGGTCCACGACGATCACTGGAGGGCCGCCGAGGCACTCCTTGGCGGACGCAAGTAGGAAAAGAGGGAGGTTGCCATGACAGACGCAACCGGAAGGACCAAAGCACGCGCGATGGAAACCGACCCCGAACGCGTTTCGACGACGACACCGTCGGGCATCGAGGTGCCCGAGGTGGTCACCGCCGTGATGGCCGGGCGCCCGGACCTGGAAGATCCGGGCCAATACCCCTTCACCCGGGGCATCTTCGCCAACGGCTATCGCGGCCGGCTGTGGACGTTTCGCCAGTATTCGGGCTTCGGCTCGGGCGAGGAAACCAACGAACGCTACCGGTTCCTACTCGAGCGCGGTCAGACGGGCCTTTCCGTGGCCTTGGACCTGCCGACCCAGTGCGGCTACGACCCCGACGACCCGATCGCCCGGGCCGAGGTCGGAAAAGTGGGGGTGTCGCTATCGAACCTGGCGGAGATGGAGATCCTGTTCGACGGCATCGACCTCGATGGAATTTCGACGTCGTTCACTATCAACGGCACGGCGGCCATCATCTACGCCATGTACTTGGCGACCGCCGACAAGAAGGGCGTGGCGCGGGACAAGCTCACCGGCACGATCCAGAACGACATCCTCAAGGAGTACGTCGCCCGCGGCACGTGGATTTTCCCGGTCCGGCCGTCCATGCGCCTGATCGCCGACACGGTGCTGTATTCCAACGACGAGACTCCGCGCTTCAACCCCATCAGCATCGCCGGCGCCCACGTCCGCGACGCCGGCGTCACGGCGGCGGACGAAATCGCCTATACGCTGGCCAACGGGCTGGCCTACGTGGACGAGCTGACGCGACGCGGCGGCGACGTTAACCGGTTCGCGCAGCGGCTCAGCTTCTTCTTCTACGTCCATATGGACTTCTTCGAGGAGGTCTGCAAATTCCGCGCCGCCAGGCGCATCTGGGCGAAGCTCCTGAAGGAGCGCTACGACGTGACCGACGAGAAGGCCTTAATGTTCCGCTTCGGGGTCGTGTGCGGCGGGTCGTCGCTGACCGCGGCCCAGCCCTACAACAACATCGTCCGCGTCGGTATCGAGAACATGGCCGCCGTGCTCGGCGGCGCGCAATCCATCTTCACCTGCGCCTACGACGAGGCGTTCCAGATTCCGACCGAGACGTCGGCCGAGATCGCGCTTCGCACGCAGCAGATCGTCGCCCACGAAAGCGGTGTCGCACGCACCGTCGATCCTCTCGGCGGCAGCTACTACGTGGAGTGGCTGACCGACCGCATGGAGGAACAGATCGTGCGCGTCATCGGCGAGATCGAGGCCATGGGCGGCGCCGTCCGGGCTATCGAGGAAGGCCGCATCCAGCAGATGACGGCCAAGGCCGCGCACCGCCGAAAGCAGGCCCAGGATCGGGGTGAGACCGTAATCGTTGGCGTCAACGCCTTCCGAAACCCCGGCGAGGACCAGGACTTCGGCGAGGTCTTCCGCCTCGATCCGGCGCTCAGCCGCCGGGTGACCGAGAAGCTGCAGGCGGTGAAGGACCGGCGCGACGGCAAGGCCGTGAGCAAGAGCCTGGAGAAGCTCGAAAAGGCGGCGGCCAAGGATTCGGAAAACCTGCTGCCCTATCTGATCGAGTGCTGCCACGCCTATGCCACCGTCGGCGAGATGGTGGCGACGCTCAAGAAACAATGGGGCGAGTTCGAGGAGCCGATCCGGCTATAGCATCATGAGCCTCAGAGGAAAGCGCATCCTGATCGCCAAGCCGGGGCTCGACGGCCACGACGTCGGCGCCAAGGTCATCGCCATGGCGCTCCGCGACGCCGGCGCGGAGGTCATCTACACCGGGCTGCGCAAGGCGCCCGAGATGATTGCCCGGGTCGCCGTCGAGGAGGACATGGACGCGGTCGGCCTCAGCATTCTGACCGGCAGCCACAAGGAACTGGCTGCCGAGACGATCCGGTGCCTGGGCGAACTGGGCGCCGACGACGTGCCGGTCTTCGTCGGCGGCACGATTCCCGCTCAGGACCTGCCGGAGCTGAAACGGGCCGGCGTCCGGGATGTGTTTACCGCCGCCATGAGCATCGACGACGTGGTCGCCGCCATCGACCGGGCGATCGGCGCCCAGGAAACCGGCCGATGACGGGTGGCGCGAACCAGGGACCCCTGGCCGGCATCCGGGTGTTGGAGCTCACCCACATGCTGGCGGGGCCCTATTGCGGAATGTTGTTGGCGGACCTGGGTGCCGAGGTGATCAAGATCGAGCCGCCGACCGGCGATATCGCCAGGCGGATCAGCCCCCATTCCGTAGGCCCGCACAACGCGTATTTCGCCAGTCTCAACCGCAACAAGAAGAGCGTCGTCCTGGATCTTGCCGACGACGACGACAGGGTTCGCTTCCATGGACTGGTCAAGAGCGCCCGGGGCCTGATCACCAACATGCGGCCCTCGGCGATCGGCAAGCTCGGGCTTACCTACGACCGGCTCAAGGCCGTCAACGACCGCATCGTCTGCGTCGCGCTGACCGGCTACGGGCTCGACGGCGCATTCGCCGACAAGCCGGCTTACGACTACATCATCCAGGCGCTCGTCGGGATCATGGCGATGACCGGTGAGCCCGACGGGCCGCCGGTGAAGACGGGCTATTCGGCGGTCGACAATTCGGCCGGGATCATGGGAGCGTTGGGCCTGGTGGCCAAGATCGTCGGCGGCCGGGGCGGGCAGGTGGACGTGTCGCTCTACGACGTCATGATGTCTCAGCTCAACTACGTTGCCGGCGCTCATCTCAATGCCGGCGAGGAACCGCGTCGCTTGGCCGGCGGGGCGCACCCCTATATCGTGCCGGCGCAGGTGTTCGAGACACGAGACGGGTACCTGGCGTTGTTCATCACCCACGACGGCTTCTGGCAAAAGTTCGCCGATGAGGCGGAAAAGCCCGAGTGGCTGACCGATGCGCGCTTCGCCACGATGGCGGCGCGCACCGCCAACCGCGAGACCGTCGTCGCCGCCATCGGCGAGCTCCTGAAGACCGACGACACGGTGAATTGGGTGGCGCGCCTCGATCCGCTCGGCATCGTCGTCGCCGGCGTGGAGACGCTTCCGCATGCGCTCGCGGGCGACATCGTTCGACGGCGCCGGCTGGTCCGGGAAATCCCCGTTGCCGACGCCACGCTCCGGGTCGTCGCCAGCCCTTTCAAGTTCTCAGACTTCGAGACGGGATACCGGCCACCGCCGTTTCTCGGCGAACACACCGAATCCGTCCTCGGCGAGATCGTCCTCGCCGACTGATCGACGGCGCCTGGGTGCTGCCGTCCCGCCTGTCCGGTTGGATGTGTTTCCGCGCGTTCGGCGTGCTTGCTTCTAGCTCCGGCGGCGGGCCGGCACGCGAACGCTCACACGGCCCCTCGCCCTTCGCCTTTTCCCATGCCTGGCCGCTTGTCGCGCATGGTGACGAACTCCTCGGCCGCCGTCGGGTGGATGCCGATGGTGGCGTCGAACTCGGCCTTGGTGGCGCCGCACTTGAGCGCGATCGCGATACCTTGGATGATCTCCGGCGCGTCGGCGCCGACCATGTGGCAGCCGACGACCCGGTCGGTCTTGCGGTCGACGACGATCTTCATCATCGCCTTCTCGTTGCGGCCCGTCAGCGTGTGCTTCATCGGCGTGAAGCGGGATATATAAACATCGACGGCGCCGTTGCGCGCCGCCTGTTCCTCGCTCAAGCCCACGGTGCCGATCGGCGGCTGGCTGAACACCGCGGATGCGATGTTCTCGTACTTCATCGCGGTCGGCTGCTTGCCGAACAGCGTCCTGGCCAGAGCCTCGCCCTCGGCGATCGCGACCGGCGTCAGGTTCTTGCGCTCGGTGACGTCGCCGATGGCCCAGATGGAGGGCACCGAGCTGCGCGAGTATTCGTCCACCGCCACCGCGCCCTTGTTGTCGAGCCGGACGCCGACCGCATCGAGGCCGATGTTGCGGGTATTGGGGGCGCGCCCCGTCGCGTACATCACGAGGTCGGCTCCGATCTCCTCGCCGTCGGCGAAGCGCAGGCTGAAGGCGCCGTTCTTCCTCTCGATGGAACGGACCACGCAATCGCGGCGGATCTTGATGCCCTTCTTCTCCATCTCGTGGGCCAGCGTCTCGCGCACGTCCTCGTCGAAGCCGCGCAGGATGTTGGCGGCGCGGATGATCTCGGTGACCTCGGCGCCGAGCCCGTTGAAGATGCCGGCGAACTCGACGGCGATGTAGCCGCCGCCGACGATGGCGATGCGCTTCGGCAACGCCGGCAAATC
>JACPJY010000008.1 GCA_016187325.1 Rhodospirillales bacterium
CTCGGCCTCGATCGCCTCCAGCGTCCGGCAGAGCCCATCGCGCAACTCCTCGAACCAGGCTTGCGCCTTTTTCCTATGCGCGTCGCTGCCATAGTCGGTCGTCTTGCTCATGCCGTCGTCCCCCGAACGTCATGCGGAAATCCGGAGGTCTGACGCAGCGCCTCGCCGAGCACCATGGCCAGCGCCTGGGCGACGTTGAGCGAGCGGGCGCCGGCGATGATCGGCACCCGCACCGCCGCCTCGCAAGCGCGGGCGACCTCGGCCGGCACGCCGGCGCCCTCGGAGCCGGCCAGCAGCACGTCGTCGGGCCGGAACGCGAACTCGAGATACGACGTCGCGGCGGCGGTCGACAGCAGCACCAGGCGCCCGCCGCCGTTCGAGCGGAACTTCTTTCGGAACGCTTCCCACGACGGGTGCTCGGCGAGCGCCAGCCGGTCGAGATAATCCATGCCGGCGCGACGGAGTTTTTTGTCCGTCATCACGAATCCGGCCGGCCCGATGACGTCGCAGGCGACCCCCAAGCACGCCGCCGTGCGCATGATCGCGCCGGTGTTCTGCGGGATGTCCGGTTGGTAAAGCGCCATGCGCATCGCACGCTCGATCCAGGTCCGCGTTCCTTGGGCCTTGCCGCGGCGCCGATCCCGGGCGCCGGAATCCGTTGGAATCGCTCGGTTCTTGCCCTTTGCAACGGGAGGAATTTGCATTATACCCAAGGCCGGGTTCCAAGCCACAGGCGACCCGGCGGAAAACGCCGATTTCCGCCGCTTTTTCGCGCCCCATCCTTGCCTGGCCAGGCGGCCTTTCGTAGAGTGGGCGCGGAGCACAGGGGGCCGGGGGCCTTGGATTAAGAAGACGTCGAGGGCCGGAAAAGGGGATCACTCATGAGCGACAGCGCGAGCGCCGGCGGCACCACCGCCGACATGCCCGTCACCGACGATAAGTCACGCCGCGATTTCCTGCTGATCTCGACCGCCACCGTCGGCGTCGTCGGCACCGCGCTCGCCTGCTGGCCCTTGATCCACGCCATGAACCCGGCCGCCGACACCCTCGCCTTGGCCTCGACCGAGGTCGACCTGGCGCCGGTGCAGACCGGCCAGTCGATCACCGTGGTGTGGCGCGGCAAGCCGGTGTTCATCCGCCGCCGCACCGCCGACGAAATCAAGACCGCGGAAGCGGTGCCGATGGACAAGCTGATCGACCCGCAGCCCGACAAGGCGCGGGTCAAGAAGCCGGAATGGCTGATCATGGTCGGGGTGTGCACGCACCTCGGCTGCATCCCGCTCGGCCAGAAGCCGAACGACCCGCACGGCGAATTCGGCGGCTGGTTCTGCCCGTGCCACGGCTCGCACTATGATACCTCGGGACGCATCCGCAAGGGGCCGGCGCCGAAGAACCTGGAGATTCCGCCCTACCAGTTCGTCTCCGACACCTTGATCCGGATCGGGTAAGGGGCCCCAAGCCATGGCCGCCAAGAGCTATTCCAACCCGATCGTCAAGTGGATCGAGTATCGGCTGCCGATCTTCTCGTTCCTCGACCACGAGCTCAACGAATATCCGACGCCGAGGAACCTGAACTACTGGTGGAACTTCGGCTCGCTCGCCGGGATCATCCTGGTGATCATGATCGCCACCGGCATCGTGCTCGCCATGAGCTACATGCCGCACGTCAACTACGCCTTCGAATCGGTCGAGCGCATCATGCGCGACGTCAACTACGGCTGGCTGTTGCGCTACATCCACTCGAACGGCGGCTCGGCCTTCTTCATCGTCGTCTACATCCACCTGTTCCGCGGCATGTACTACGGCTCCTACAAGGCGCCGCGCGAGCTGTTGTGGATCATCGGTGTCGTCATCCTGCTCGCCATGATGGCGACTGCGTTCATGGGCTACGTGCTGCCGTGGGGGCAGATGAGCTTCTGGGCGGCGACCGTGATCACCAATCTGTTCTCGGCGGTGCCGCTGGTCGGCGAGAGCATCGTGACCTGGCTGTGGGGCGGCTTCTCGGTCGACAACCCGACGCTCAACCGCTTCTACTCGCTGCACTATCTGCTGCCGTTCGTCATCTTCGCGCTGGTGTTCGTGCACCTGTGGGCGCTGCACGTGCACAAGTCCAACAACCCGACCGGCGTCGACATCAAGGGCCCGCAGGACACCATCCCGTTCCATCCCTACTACACCATCAAGGACACGTTCGGGCTCGGCGCGTTCATGATCGTCTTCATGTTCTTCGTGTTCTTCGCGCCCAACTTCTTCGGCGAGCCCGACAACTACATCAAGGCCAACCCGCTGGTGACGCCGGCCCACATCGTGCCGGAATGGTACTTCCTGCCCTACTACGCGATCCTGCGCGCCATCACCTTCGACATCTGGTTCATCCCGGCGAAGCTGATCGGCGTCGCCGCCATGTTCGGCTCGATCCTGATCCTGCTGTTCCTGCCGTGGCTCGACCGCTCGAAGGTGCGCAGCGCCACGTTCCGGCCGATCTATAAACAAGTGTTCTGGGTGTTCGTGGTCGACTGCATCATCCTCGGCTGGGTCGGCGCCAACACCCCGGACGCCGATTTCCACGGCGTCAAGATGTTGTGGATCGGCCAGGCGGCGACCTTCTACTACTTCTTCCACATCGTCATCCTGATCCCGCTGATCAGCGTCCTCGAGACGCCGAGGGCGCTCCCCGACAGCATCAGCCAGGCGGTGACGCCGGGAGGCAAGTCATGAACGCGATGCGCAAACGTCTCGGCGCGGCGCTCGCCGTCCTGGTCGCGCTCGGCCTCGCGGCCGGTGCCGCGATGGCGGCCGAGGGCGGCAAGCCGCCAGCGCAGACGTGGTCGTTCGACGGCCTGTTCGGCACCTACGACCGCGCCGCGGCGCAGCGCGGCTTCCTGGTCTACAACACGGTGTGCGCGGCCTGCCACTCGCTGAGCCTGGTCGCCTATCGCAACCTCGACGGCATCGGCTTCAAGGACGACGCGATCAAGGCGATCGCGGCGGCCAAGGAGGTGCCGGACGGCCCCAACGACCAGGGCGAGATGTTCAACCGGCCGGGACGGCCCGCCGACCGCTTCGCCAGGCCGTTCGCCAACGACAACGCCGCCCGCGCCGCCAACAACGGCGCCCTGCCGCCGGACCTGAGCCTGATCACCAAGGCGCGCAAAGGCGGCGCCGACTACATCCACGCGCTGATGGTCGGCTACAAGGAGCCGCCCACCGGCGTGCAGATGATGGAGGGGATGCAATATAACGCCTACTTCCCCGGCAACCAGATCGCCATGGCGCCGCCCTTGACCGAGGGCCAGGTCGAGTACGCCGACGGCACCAAGGCCACGGTGGCGCAGATGGCCCACGACGTCGCCACCTTCCTGACCTGGGCCGCCGAGCCCGAGATGGAGGAGCGCAAGCGCATGGGCGTCAAGGTGCTGCTGTTCCTGATCGTGCTGACGGCGATGCTCTACGCGCTGAAGCGCCAGATCTGGACTGACGTGCATTAAGCGGGGACTTAAAGGGGGTAATTGACGCGTTGGCAGACTCGAAGGCCCGCCGGCAACGGCGGGCCTTTTCGTTTGCCGATTCCGTTCCACCTGTCATTCCCGCGAAAGCGGGAATCCAGTTTTTTCAACACCCTGGACGCCCGCTTGCGCGGGCGTGACGATCCTCTGTAAAGGTAAAGGGATTCCGCCGCTACCGCAGCGCCGCGGCGATGTTGCCGCCGTCGACGGTGATGACGGCGGCGGTGGTCTTCTCCGCCAGCGCCAGATCGACGAATGCCCGCGCCACGTCGTCGGCCGTCACCTCGCGGCCGAGCAGGTTGCCCCGCATGTAGGCATCTTCGCTGAGCCCCCGCGCTTTCGCCCGCGACTTCACCATGGCATCGGTCAAGAGCCCCGAGCGGATGCGGTCGGCGTTGACGGCGTTCGAACGCACGCCCGCCTCGCCGTAGTCGACGGCATATTGGCGCATCAAGGCGAGCAGCGCCGCCTTCGGCAGGCCATAGGGGCCGAAGTCGCGGCCCGGGTTGACCGCCTGCTTGGAGACGTTGAACAGCAGGCATCCGCTCGCCCGTTGCGCCTCGAACACGCGCACCGCGTTCTGGGCGACGCTCTGGTGGGCGAAGAAGTTCAATTCAAAACTCTTTCGCAGCACGGCGTCGGAAACGGCACCGATGCGGCCCTGC
>JACPJY010000009.1 GCA_016187325.1 Rhodospirillales bacterium
CGTGCCTTGGGCTGGCTCTACGGCGCCGTGGTGGCGCCGTTCAAGGAATTCCTGGGACGCGACGGCTGGGCGGCGGTGCTGTTGTTCATCCTGCTCTACAAGTTCGGCGACGCGGTGCTGGCGGTGATGAAGGTGCCTTTTTTCATCGAGATCGGTTTCACCAAGACGGAGATCGCCGAAATCGCCAAGATCTTCGGCGTCAACGCCATCATCGCCGGCGGGCTGATCGGCGGCATTTTGCTGGCCAAGGTCGGCATCCCGAGGGGCTTGCTGATCTCGGGCGTGCTGATGGCGGTTTCGAACCTGGTGTTCGTGGCACAAGCGTGGGCGGGCCACGATCCGTGGATGCTGGCGGTGACTATCGCCGTCGAGAACGTCACCACCGGCATGGGAACGACCGCCTTCATCGCCTATCTCTCGAGCCTCTGCAACGTCGCCTACACCGCCACCCAATACGCACTACTGACGTCGCTGATGGCGTTCTCGCGCACCGCCATGTCGGCGGTCGCCGGCTGGCTTGCCGACAACGTCGATTGGGTGACGTTCTTCGTCATCACCACGCTCGCCGCGGCGCCGGGTCTGCTGCTTCTGCTGTGGATGATGCGCCGCTACCCGGCGGCGCGCTAGTCGCACATATCGATGACCCGTTCGAGCGCCGCCTCCGCCGCCTCAGGCGGGATCAGGCGCATCTCGCGGCCGCCGAAGTCGCGGGCGCGGACCATGACTAGGCTGTCCGTCATCGGCTGGAATTTGCCGGGCTCCGTCGGGCCGTAGAGAATGACGATCGGCGCGCCGCCGACCGCGAACATATGGCCGGCGCCGGAGTCGTTCGAGACCGCCGCCGTCAGCCTTGAAGCCAAAGCGATGGTGAGGAGCGGCGAAAACCCGAAAGTCTTGCGGGCGCGCTCGTCCTGCAGCGGGAACAGGGCCTCGGGGACGGCACCCGCAATCTCGTCCCGCCAATCCATCTCTTTCGGACCGAGGAAGAACACCGGCGTCCGTCCCAAAGCCGCTTGGCGGCGGGCGAGTGCGATGAATTTCGCGAGCGGCCAGCATTTCGGCGGCCCGCCGGAACCGGGTGCGATGCCGATGTAGCGGCGACCGTCGGGAAGCAGCGTTTCCGCCGCCGCTCGCGCCTCGGCGCCGGGATCGAGATCAAGCGCCTTCGTGGTCGGGAAATTCTTCCCGCTCGCCAGCTCGAGAAGGTCGAGAAGCTGGCGTTGCATGGTTTTCGGGAACGCATAGCCCTTGGGCGGCTTCCGGCTCGACAGCAAAAACCGCGCCGCCGGCGAGATGAAGATATCGTGGGGAATGCGCCAGAGCGACAGGCTGGTCCAAAAAATGCGCTGGGTATCGATGACCAGCTCGAACCGGCGGCCGGCGAGCGCGCCCCCGGGCCGGCCGTGCAGGAACTCGGTCGGCGTGAGCCCGATGCCGGCGTTTTCGACGATCTCGTCGATCAAGCCCGCGACGGGGCTCGCCATGACGTCGGCGTAGACGCTGGTCTCGCGGCCCGCGACCCAGGTGATGCGGGCGCCGGGAAACGCCTGGCGCAGTCCGCGCACGAACGGCAACTTCAACAGCGAATCGCCGATGCGGTCGAAACCGACGTAGACGAGCACACTGGCGATGGGGCGGGATTGCTTCATGACGGACGGGTCCGTGGCACAGGATGCCTGGGGTTGATCCTAGAATCGCCGACATCGCGGCAGAAAGAAACGGCAGATATTGATAAGATAGCACCAAGCGGCCGGTTGCCGCCCTGATGCAGGAGTTGCGGAAGGATCCGATGACCCCGCGCAGTGTCCGCGAACGCATGTCCATCGCCGAGGGCGACATCACCAAGCTCGCGGTCGACGCCATCGTCAATGCGGCGAATGAGTCGCTGCTCGGCGGCGGCGGCGTCGACGGCGCCATCCACCGCGCCGCCGGGCCGGCGTTGCTCGACGAATGCCGAAAGCTCGGCGGGTGCCCGACCGGCGAGGCCCGCATCACCAAGGGCTATCGGCTGCCCGCCCGCCACGTCATCCATACCGTCGGACCGGTGTGGCACGGCGGCGGCGCCGGCGAGGAAGGATTGTTGGCGGGCTGCTACCGCAATTCGCTCGAGCTCGCCCGCGCGCACGGCCTCCGCGCCATCGCCTTTCCCGCGATCTCGACCGGCGTCTACCGATTCCCGCCGGCGCGCGCCGCCGAGATCGCCGTCGCCACGACGGCCGAGTTCCTGGCCGGCGCGGACCTGCCCGAGCGGGTGATTTTCTGCTGCTTCGGCGAGGCTTCGCGCGAGGCTCACGAGGCGGCCCTCGAAAAGCTCGACTGAGGCCGGTCCCTGCTTCCGTGATTGGGGCGTCAGCGGCCGGCGAGGTGGGCGGCGAGCGCCGCCATGTTGATCATGGTGGCCACCGTCGAGCCCATCGGCACGATCTGCGCCGGCTTCGAAAGCCCCATCAGAATCGGCCCCAGCACCGTGGTGCCGCCGAGTTCGTGCACCAGCTTGGTCGACGTCTGTGCCGAATGCAGCCCCGGCATGATCAGCACGTTGGCGGGACCGGTCAGCCGGCAGAACGGATACAGCGCCATCAGCTCCTTGTTCAGCGCCACGTCGATCCCCATCTCGCCGTCGTATTCGAAATCCGCCTGCCGTTGATCGAGCAGCTTCACCGCCTCGCGCACCAGTTGCGAGCGCGCCAGAGGCGGATTGCCGAAATTGGAGAACGAGATCAGCGCCACCCTCGGCTCGTGGCCCATCCGGCGGGCCACGGCGGCCGTCTGCTGGGCGATGTCGGCGAGCTCGTCCGGCTGCGGCAATTCGTACACCGCGGTGTCGGAGACGAACAGCGTCCGGTCGCGGGCCAGCACCAGCGACAGGCCGAATACCCGCGACTCCGGGCCGGGATCCAGCACCCGGGTGATCTCGTCGAGCGCCACGTGATAGTTGCGCGTCAACCCGGTGACCATGGCGTCGGCGTCGCCATGGGCGACCATGCAGGAGGCGAAGATGTTGCGGTCCTGGTTGACCATGCGCTGGCAATCGCGCTTCAGGAACCCCTTCCGCTGCAGCCGCGAGTAAAGGAATTCCGTATAAGCCTCGTTTTGGGTGCTGAGCCGGGCGTTGTGGATTTCGAGGCCGTCGATGGCGGGCAGCCCGAGGTCCTTGATCTTGGCCTTGATGCGGTTCTTGCGGCCGATCATCACCGGCGTGCCGTAGCCGGAATTCTGGAACATGTAGGCGGCACGGATGCTTTTCTCCTCCTCGCCCTCGGCGAACACCACGCGGCGCGGGTTGGCGCGCACTTCCTCGAAGATCACCTGCAGGATGCCGGCGGTCGGATTGAGCCGGGCCGAAAGCTCGGTCTCGTACGCCGCCATGTCGATGATCGGCTTCCGGGCGACGCCGGAGTCCATGGCCGCCTGCGCCACCGCCTTCGGCATTGCGATGATCAGACGCGGGTCGAACGGGGCCGGGATCAGATATTCAGGGCCGAACTGCAGGTGCGCCCCAGTGTAGGCCGCGGCCACCTCGTCGGGCACATCCTCGCGCGCCAGGTTGGCCAGCGCGTGGGCGGCGGCGGTCTTCATTTCGTCGTTGATGGTGCTGGCGCGCACGTCGAGCGCGCCACGGAAGATGTAAGGGAAGCAGAGCACGTTGTTGATCTGGTTCGGGTAGTCCGATCGCCCGGTGGCCATGATGGCGTCGCTGCGCACCTCCCTCACCTCCTCCGGCGTGATCTCCGGATCCGGGTTGGCCATGGCGAAGATGATCGGCCTTTTCGCCATCGACTTGACCATCTCCTTGGTCATCGCGCCCTTCTTGGAAAGACCCAAGAACACGTCGGCGCCGACCATGGCCTCGGCGAGAGTGCGAGCCTTGGTCTTGTTGGCGTGGGCCGCCTTCCATTGGTTCATGCCGGCGGTCCGGCCTTCGTAGATGACGCCCTTGGTATCGCACATGACAACGTTCTTGGCGGGCAAACCTAAGACCTTGAACAGCTCGACGCAGGCAATGGCGGCCGCGCCCGCCCCGTTGGCCACCAGCTTGATCTTCTTGATATCGCGCCCGGTGATCTGCAGCGCGTTAATGAGGCCGGCGGCGGTGACGATGGCGGTGCCGTGCTGGTCGTCGTGGAACACCGGAATGTCCAGGAGCTCGCGCAGGCGCTGCTCGATGATGAAGCACTCAGGCGCCTTGATGTCCTCGAGGTTGATACCGCCGAACGCCTTGCCCAGGTACCGCACGCAGTTCACGAACTCATCGACGTCCTGGGTGTCGACCTCGAGGTTGATGCCGTCGATGTCGGCGAAGCGCTTGAACAGGACCGATTTACCCTCCATCACCGGCTTCGCCGCCAGCGCTCCGATGTTGCCGAGTCCGAGCACGGCGGTGCCGTTGGTGATCACGCCGACGACGTTGCCGCGCGCGGTGTAGTCGTAGGCCAGCGACGGGTCGCGGTGGATTTCAAGGCACGGCGCAGCCACGCCCGGCGAGTACGCCAACGTCAGGTCGCGCTGCGTGGTCAGCGGCTTGGTGGCGCGGATCTCGAGCTTGCCGGGCCGGCCGCTGGCGTGCATCTGCAGCGCTTCCTGGGCCAGTATGTTCTTGGATTTGTCTTTCATCTCGACGGTCCCTCCCCGGCATTTCGGGCTCCCAGGCGCGGCGGTGGCAAGGCGGCCCGGGCGCGTGATTTTTTCCGTGGGCGGCGGGTCCATCGGTCCGGGACGGCGGCCGATGCCGAACGATCGATCCCTGCTGAGAGCCCTCTGCCCAGGGCAAATCCCATTTTGCACCATGCAGCCGGGAGATTGAAAGCGCCATCAATAGCGCCCCTCCGGAGCCTGTGTTATGGTCTGAAACTCGCGCCAGCCCCCGACCGTTTCAGCATGACAGCGACGTCGCCCGTGTCCCGACCCCAAGCCGATCGAAAGCAAGACAGCGGCCCCGGCGTGGGTCCGAGCGCGGCCGAGCCGGGCGCTTCCGGCGGCGATGCCGCCGTCACGCCGATGATGGCGCAATACCTGGCGATCAAGGAAGCCCATCCCGATTGCCTTTTGTTCTACCGGATGGGCGATTTCTACGAGCTGTTCTTCGACGATGCGGCCAAGGCGGCCCGCGCGCTCGACATCGCGCTGACCAAGCGCGGCAAGCACCTGGGCGACGACATCCCGATGTGTGGCGTCCCGGTGCACAGCCACGAGGTCTATCTCAACCGGCTGATCAAGCAGGGCTTCAAGGTCGCCGTCTGCGAGCAGACCGAGGATCCGGCGGAGGCCAAGAAGCGCGGTTCGAAGGCGGTGGTCCGGCGCGACGTGGTGCGCGTCGTCACACCGGGAACGTTGACCGAGGATTCGCTTCTCGACGCGCGCCAGCACAACTTCCTGGCCGCGGCGGCGGAGGCCGGCGGCGCGCTCGGCTTCGCCTGGATCGACATGTCGACCGGCGAGTTCCATACCCAGGCGCTGGCCGCCGGCAACCTGGGGGCGGCGCTGTCGCGCATCGCCCCGGGCGAACTGTTGCTGCCCGAGACCTTGTTGCAACGTACTGCCCTGTTCGAGACTTTCGCCGACTGGAAACGGCAACTTAGCCCGCTGCCCGCCAGCCGCTTCGACAGCGTCAACGGCGAAAAACGGCTGCAGCGGTTGTTTGGCGTCGGCACGCTCGACGCCTTCGGCGCCTTCTCGCGCGCCGAGCTGGCGGCCGCCGGCGCGCTCGTCGACTACGTCGAGTTGACGCAGAAGGGCAGGCTGCCCCGGATCGCGACGCCGAGGCAGCTGGCCGAAAGCGCGGTGATGGAAATCGACACCGCCACCCGCCGCAATCTCGAGCTCGCCGAGAGTCTCTCCGGTGGCGTCGAGGGCAGCCTGCTCGCCGTCATCGACGACACGCTGACCGGCGCCGGAGCCCGGCTGCTGACGGCGCACTTGGCGGCACCGCTGACCGATCCGAAGGCGATCGCCGGCCGCCTCGACATGGTCGAGTATTTCGTCGCCGGCGAAGGATTGCGCGAACACGTCCGCGACATCCTCAAGCGCACCCCCGACGTCGAACGCGCTCTCACGCGGCTGACGCTCGGACGCGGCGGCCCCCGCGACCTGGCGGCGATCCGGGACGGGCTGTCGCGAGCCGGCGAAGTGAAAGCGGCGCTGGAAGGCACAGGCGGCGGAGCGCCTGCCGGCATCGTCGCCGCCGCCCGCGGCCTCGGCTATCATGATCCGTTGATCGGGCGGCTGGAGCGGGCGCTCGCCGCCGAGCTCCCGTTGTATGCCCGCGACGGCGGCTTCATTGCCCACGACTATTCGCCCGGCCTCGACGAGCTCCGGGCGCTGCGCGACGAAAGCCGGCGCCTGATCGCCGGCCTGCAAAACCGCTATGCCGCCGACGTCGGCGTAGCGTCGTTGAAGATCAAGCACAACAACGTGCTCGGCTATTTCATCGAGGTGCCGGCCAAGCAGGCGGACAAGATCCCGCTCGGGGTGGACGGCCCGTTCATCCACCGCCAGACCATGGCCGGCGCGGTGCGCTACTCGACGGTCGAACTCGGCGATCTGGAAGGCCACATCGCGCGCGCCGCCGACCAGGCGCTGGCGCTCGAGCTGAAACTGTTCGAGGACCTGGTCGGCGAAGTCGCCGGTTTGGCCGAGCCGATCGCCGCCGCCGCCCACGCGCTCGCCACCCTCGACGTCGCCGCCGGCCTGGCGACGGTCGCCGTCGAGCGGCGCTACACGCGACCCGTGGTCGACTCCGGGACCGGCTTCGACGTCAAGGACGGCCGCCATCCGGTGGTCGAGGCGGCCCTGGCGGAGAGGGGCGAGGCTGCCTTCGTCGCCAACGGTTGCAAGCTGTCGGACGACGGCGACGAGGACTCAGGCCGACTGTGGCTGCTCACCGGCCCCAACATGGCCGGCAAGAGCACGTTTTTGCGCCAGAACGCGGTGATCGCCGTCCTCGCCCAGATGGGCTCGTTCGTGCCCGCCGCCGAAGCCCGCATCGGCGCCGTGGATCGGCTATTCTCACGCGTCGGCGCCGCCGATGATCTGGCGCGCGGGCGCTCGACGTTCATGATCGAGATGGTGGAAACGGCGGCCATCCTCAACCGCGCCGGCCCTCGCTCGCTGGTAATCCTCGACGAGATCGGCCGCGGCACCGCCACCTTCGACGGGCTGTCGATCGCCTGGGCGGTGGTCGAGCACCTGCATGAGGTCAATCGCTGCCGGGCGTTGTTCGCCACCCATTATCACGAGCTGACGGCGCTGGCTGCGAAGCTGCCCGGGCTTCGCTGCCACACCATGCGGGTCAAGGAATGGCAAGGCGACGTGGTGTTCCTGCACGAGGTCGCCGCCGGCGCCGCCGACCGCTCCTATGGCATCCATGTCGGCGAACTCGCCGGGCTGCCGAAGGCGGTGACCGCCCGCGCCCAGCAAGTGCTGGCGACCCTCGAGGAGAGCGAGCAGTCGTCGGCGATCACCCGGCTGGCCGAGGACCTGCCGTTGTTCCGTGCCGTCGAGGAGGCCAAGGCCGCCCCTGCCAACCCGGCGTCGCCGCTGCTTGAGGCGCTGGCGGCCGCCGACGCCGACCAGCTGACGCCGAAACAGGCGCTGGAGTTGATCTACAAGCTGAAGGCGCTGGCCGCCGACCGGGAATGACCGCCGGTGATCTTTTTGCGAGTCTTTGGAACAAGATAACCCGGTTAATCTTAGATTTAGATTCCTGGAAAACTTATAACCTGTTATTTCTACAGTGAAATAGTCATTTTCGCCGGCGCCGGTCACTGCCTAGGGGCGTGGTGAGGAGATGCCGGGACGGTTACCTGGATAGAATCATTTGACTGCTCTTCGTCGAATGAAAGAGCTTTGGAACCACTCTCCGGGAAGCCCCGCCCAGGCTTCGAAAAGGGCCTGTCAAATAAAGTTATTAACCTGAGTCTATATTCAACTATCCTTTTAATTCAATGTCTAATTGACCACTTGCTTGGCGCCGATGAACCGCTGTAGAATCTTGATGCCGGCCGCATGGCAGTCCGGGCCGCCGTGGCTGGCAGAGGCGTGGGCGAGCACCACCGGCTCGATCCCGGCCTCGAACAAGTCGACGGCGCATTTCAGCACGCAATTGTCGGTGGCGATGCCGCAGATATGCACTCGCCCCACCCCCCAGCCGGCAAGCGTTTCCAAGAACTCAGGCCCGACGCAGGTGTAGGTCGGCTTGTCGATCACCGGGGTGCCTGCGGGCGGCCGGAAGGCCAGCGGAAAGTCGTCGGATTCCTTGGCGAACCGCTGCCAGCCGATGAGGCGGCGGTAGAACGAGCCCTCGGGGTTGAAGAACCGCGTCGCCACCACCCGCTCGAAGCCGCCCTGCAGCGCCTCGACGGCGGCCGGGATATGGGCCGTCCATTGATTGATGAATCCCCGCTGCACGTCGACGATCAGCAAGCATTTCTCGGCCATCCTTTCCTCCTTTAACCGATTCCCCGCCGCCGCTATAACGGGTATCGGACCTCATCATGGCAGCCATAGCCAAGCCCCGCGACATCATCGACCGCAAGGCGCTGCTCGCCAAGCTCAACGACCTTGTCGGGTGGTCCGGATACACGCCGAAGACGCAAACCCAGGTGCTCGAGATCTTCAAGGCCGCCTACACCGACGGCTGGCGGGAGATCCGCCGCCGCTTCGAGGAAGAGAGAGCCCCGAGCAGCGAAGTGGTGCGCGCCAACGCCTATCTGGTCGACCAGCTGATCCGCAGCATTTACGATTTTACGCTGAAAAGCGTCTACCCGGCCGCCAACCCGACCACCGGCGAGTTGTTGAGCGTCACCGCCACCGGCGGCTACGGCCGCGGCGAGATGGCGCCGTTCTCCGACATCGACCTGATGTTCCTGCTTCCCTACAAGCTGACGGCGCACTCCGAGCAGGTGGTCGAGTTCATCCTCTATACGCTGTGGGACTTAGGGCTGAAGGTCGGCCACGCCACGCGCTCCATCGACGAGGCGATCCGGCTCGCCCGCGACGACATGACCATCCGCACCAGCCTGCTCGAAGCGCGCTGGTTGTGGGGCGACCAGGCGATGTTCAAGGACTTCAAGCGCCGCTACTTCGAAGAAGTCGCCGAGAATACCGGTCTCACGTTCGTCGAGGCAAAGCTCGCCGAGCGCGACGCCCGCCACAACCGCATGGGCGACACCCGCTACGTGCTCGAGCCCAATATCAAGGAGGGCAAGGGCGGCCTGCGCGACCTGCAGACCCTCCACTGGATCGCCAAGTACCTGTATCGGGTCGATGATGTGAAAGAACTGGAGAATCTCGGCGTCCTGACCGCCCGCGACGTGCGCACGTTCGCCAAGGCCGAAGCGTTCCTGTGGACCGTGCGCTGCCATCTGCACTATCTCAACGGCCGCGCCGAAGAGCGGCTGACCTTCAACGTGCAGAGCGAGATCAGCAACCGCATGGGCTACGCCGACCGCGCCGGCGTCAAGGGC
>JACPJY010000094.1 GCA_016187325.1 Rhodospirillales bacterium
GCGAGCCGGAGGACATGGCCTACCAGATCGCGTTCCTGGCGTCGCCGAAGGCGCGCTACATCACCGGCGAGGTGATCCACGTCGACGGCGGCATGCGCCGCTTCGCGCATTAAGGCAAAATCCGTTTACACAGAGTCGTCATTCCCGCGAAAGCGGGAATCCAGGCGTCGTTGAATGGCCTGGACCCCCGCTTACGCGGGGGTGACGGACTTTACACATCGAAGTGGTACTCACCCGGGCGGCGGAAAGGGTTGCAAACCAGACGGGCTTCGGAGAGTCAGCTGGCGATGGCTTTCGGCGCCGGGGCGGCGGTCGGGAAGCGGATGGTGAACACGGTGCCGCCGCCGGCGGCGTCGGCGACGTCGATCCCGGCCCCGTGCGCCTCGACCGTGCGCCGGACGATGGCGAGGCCGAGGCCGGCGCCGCCGCGGCGGCGGTCGGCGCGCTCGAAGCGCTGGAAGATCAGCTCGCGGTTCTCGGGCGGAATGCCGCGGCCGCGGTCGATGACGCTGATCGCCGGCTCCTCCGAAACGCCGATGGTGACCGTGGTGTTGCGGGCCGAATAGCGGATGGCGTTCTCGACCAGGTTGCGGACCGCCATTTCGAGGGTGTCGGCGTTGCCGGGCACGATGACGGGTCCACGGATGCCGGTGATCTCGATCGAGCGCCGCTCGCGGATGGCGATGGGGGCGAGCTGCTCGGCGACGCGGACGGCGATCTGGCGCAGATCCACGGTCGCCAGGGCGTCGATGGCGAGCGAATCGAGGCGGGTCAGCGCCATCAGCTGCGACACCAGCCGCGACATGCCGTCGACGTCGCGGCGGAGCGACCGGTTGGTCTCGGTGTCCGCGAGCGTGTCCAGGTGCGAGCGCAGCAGCGCCAGCGGCGTGCGCAGCTCGTGCGCCACGTCGGCGGCGAAGTCGCGGTACTTTCCCTCGCTCAGGCGCAGCGCCGCTTCCATGCGCTTGCGCTCATTGATGTCGATCATGACGCCGCGCAGCAGCCTCGGAACGCCCGCCTGCTTGACGTTGGTGACGATGTCGCGCAGCCACACCGTGCGCCCGTCGGCGGCGATCATCCGGTATTCGAAGTCGTGGTCGTGGCCGAGTCGGGTGGCCTCCAGGCACGAGCGCACCGTCGCCTCGCGGTCGTCGGGGTGGATATGGCGGGACCAAAAATCGTTCTGGTACCAGTCGGCGAGCGGATAGCCGAGCAAGGCTTCCGCCTGCGGGCCGACGTAGGTGAACTGGAAGGAAACGGCGTCCGCCTCCCACGGGATGACGTTGGTGGTTTCCAAGAGCGCCTGGTACTTGCTCTCGCTCGCCGCCAGCGCCCGCTTGGCGCGCGACTCGGCCTTGACCAGCCTGAGCGACAGCAGCGCCGGCACGATCAGCGCGATGGCGGCGAAGCCGGTGGACGTGAGCACGAATTCCCAGCGTTCGGCGACGATCCCCTTGGCGTGTACGTCGAACAGCAGCCGGTTGAGGGCGTCCTCGACGGCGAATTCCCACAGCGTCGCCAGCAGGAACACGCCGATCACGGTCAGGCCGAGCAAGGAAAGGACTCGCCGTCTGGTCAACGCATTCTCCCCGTTTTTTCGGCGGTGGCCGCCGGTCGTTGCCGCCGGCCGGCTTGGCCCACCGGCCGCCTCAACAATAAACCAGCCGGACGGCGGGAACAGCCCTTTCGGCGACAGCAGCGCGACAAACGACCTGTCGTTTGTACGATATCGTCACCCCCGCGCAAGCGGGGGTCCAGGCCTTTGATAAAACTGGATTCCCTGAGTTCACAAACGAAGTGCAACACCTTGTTAGGGAGGTGTTGCCATGGGGGAGCGCTACCATCAGTTATCCCTGGAAGAGCGGTGCACGATTGCCCGTCTTCATGAAGACGGGCAATCGGTCCGGCAAATCGCGGCAGCTCTGGATCGCGCGTCATCGACGATCGCTCGCGAACTGAAACGCAACGGCGGCCGGAAGGTCGGCTACAAGCCGTCCTACGCCCAGGAGCAGACGAAGGCGCGGCGCTGGTCGGGATCTCGGCTCGAGCGCGATCCCGAACTGCGTCGCGCCGTCCCGCCCAGATCGCCCGAACCAAGGACTACCGCTGGCGCCTCTATCTCCCCCGCGCCAAGTCGAAGCGCGGCTTCCGCGGCCGCAAGGGCGGCAGCCCGGCCAGCTTCATCGAGGGCCGCGTGCCGATCACCGAGCGCCCCGCCGAAGCCGGCACCCGCACCATCCCGGGCCATTGGGAGGCCGATCTCATGCTGTTCGCCCGCTACGGACAGGCCGTGCTCGCGGTCCATGAGCGCGCCTCCCGGCTGCTCGTCGCCTCCCGCCAGCCCAGCAAGGCCGCCAACCCCGTCGCCAGGCGCCTGCTCGGCCTGTTCCGCTCCCTCCCGCCGCCCTTGCGCCAGACCATAACCTTCGACAACGGCACCGAGTTCGCCCGTCATCGCCTCCTGCATCAACTCTCCATCCAAACCTTCTTCTGCGATCCTCATGCCCCCTGGCAAAAGGGCGGCATCGAAAACGCCATCGGCAGAATGCGCCGAACCCTGCCCACAAAACGCGACCTCGCAACCCTCTCCAATCACGAGCTCAACGCCCTCGTCAGCCAATACAACAACACCCCACGCAAATGCCTTGACTTCAAAACACCCGCCGAGGTCTTCTCCAATCACCTGTTGCACTTCGAACGTGAATCCACCTTCCCGCTTTCGCGGGAATGACGACAGGGGAACGGTGACGCGGATCGTCCTCTTCTATCCCTTCCCGAACACGCGCCGGAAGATGGTGTCGGCGTGCTTGGTGTGGTAGGCGAGGTCGAACAGCTTGGCGAGCTTTTTTGCGTCGAGGTGCTTGGTGACCTTCTTGTCGGCCATCAACAGCGTCAGGAAATCGCCTTTGCCGGCCCACACCTTCATGGCGCTGCGCTGCACGGCGTCGTAGGCCGCCTCGCGGCTCATGCCGGCCTGGGTCAAGGCGAGCAGCACGCGCTGCGAATGCACCAGGCCCTTCAGCTTCTCCAGGTTCTCCTTCATCGCGTCGGGATAGACCACCAGCTTGTCCACGACGCGGGCGAGGCGGACAAGGGCGAAGTCCAGCGTCACCGTGGCGTCGGGCGCGATCATGCGCTCCACCGACGAGTGTGAGATATCGCGCTCGTGCCATAGCGCGACGTTCTCCAGCGCCGGCACCACGGCCGCGCGCACCACGCGGGCGAGGCCGCATAAGTTCTCGGCCAGCACCGGGTTGCGCTTGTGCGGCATCGCCGACGAGCCCTTCTGGCCGGGCGCGAAGTACTCCTCGGCCTCGCGCACCTCGGTGCGCTGCAGGTGCCGGATCTCGGTCGCTAGCCGCTAGACCGAGGCGGCGACGACGGCGAGGGCGGCGAAGAACGCCGCGTGGCGGTCGCGCGGGATGACCTGGGTCGAGACCGGCTCGGGCACGAGGCCCATCTTTTTAGCGACATGCGCCTCGACCGCTGGGTCGATGGTGGCAAAGGTGCCGACGGCGCCGGAGATCTTGCAGGTGGCGATCTCGGCCCGCGCCGTCTCCATCCGCTGCCGGTTGCGGGCGAACTCGGCGTAGAATCCGGCGAGCTTGAGGCCAAAGGTGGTGGGCTCGGCGTGGATGCCGTGCGAGCGGCCGATGCACGGCGTCGTCTTGAACTCAAACGCGCGCTTCTTCAGCGCTGCCATCACACGATCGATGTCGTCGAGCAGCAGGTCGGACGCCTGCTTCATCTGTACCGCCAGGCAGGTATCGAGCACGTCCGACGACGTCATGCCCTGGTGGACGAAGCGCGCCTCCGGGCCAACGTGCTCGGCCAAATTCGTCAGGAACGCGATCACGTCGTGGTGCACTTGGCGCTCGATGTCATCGATGCGGTCGATCTCGAAGCGGCCCTTCTTCCTCACCGCCTTGGCCGCCGCCGCCGGGATGACGCCGAGCTCGGCCTGCTTGTCGCAAGCCGCGGCCTCGATCTCGAGCCAGATACGGAACTTGTTGGCGGGCTCCCAGATGGCGGCCATCTCGGGGCGGCAGTAGCGTGGGATCATCGCGGGCCTCTGGACTTAAAGCCTCTGGCCGAAAAAACAACGCCGGGAATCCCCGGCCCTCCGATCATACTAAAACCGGCGCGGTTTGGAAAACCGGAACTCGGCCTCGCCGGCCGCGCCCTACACCGCGGCCTTGCGATAGGCGAGGTACCACGCCAGCCCCGCCGCCTGCAGCGCGATCATGATCGCGAACGCCCACTGGTAGCCCTCGGGCGCGTAGCCGCCGGCGGCTGTCGGCTCAAACAGGTTGATGATGGCGCCGATGCCCCACTGGGTGGCGAACGCGCCGGCGAAGCTCAAGACGTTGAGGCCGGTGACGACGCGGCCCGCGAGCCCGGGCGGGAAGCCCTGCGGCAGCGCCGCGTAGGCGAGAATCCCGGCGGTGCCGAAGAAGCCGAACAGCATCCACATCGGCAGCACGGCGGCGGTCGAGAGCATCGTCATCGGCACCTGCACGAGCGTGAACAGCGCCATGCCGGCAAAGCCGACGTGCGCGGTCTTGACGCCGAGTCGGCCGAGCCGCTCGGCGATCGCGCCGATGCCGAAAAATCCGGCGACCATGGCAACGGCGATCATCAACAGGCCGTTGGCGACGGCGTCGCGGTCGAGCCCGGCGACGTCCTTCAGCCACGGCCCCGACCACAGGCTCTGGGTGGCGAGGAACATGCTCTGCGAGGCGACCGTCATCGGCACGATGCGCCAGAAGAAGGGGCTGGTGAACACGCGGCCGACGCCGGCAAGCTGCTGGCGCAAGGTCTCCGGCGCCGAATCGGACACCTTGCGCCGCGGCACCACGAAGTAGATGGCGGCCGCGAACGCCAGCGCCATCGCGGCTTGGATCACGAACACGCCGCGCCAGTCGGTGAAGTCGAGCGCTATCTCGACCGGCACCGTGCCGGTGATGGCGCCGAGCCCGCCGGCGGTCATCTGCAGGCCATTGATCAGCGGCAGGCGCGGGCCCGGGAACCACATCACGTAGGCCTTGATGGCGGCCATCAGGCATGCCGAGGTGCCGAGCCCGATCAGCGCGCGGCCGGCGATCAGCCCCGGCGCGCTGTCGGCGAGCGAGAACCAGAGCGCGCCGGCCGCCGCGAACAGCAGCATCGCCGCCTCGGTGCGCCTTGGCCCGAAGCGGTCGAGCATGATGCCGACCGGAATCTGCGCTGCGGCGAAGGCGAGGAAGTTGGCGCTGGTGAGCAGCCCCAGGTCGGCCGCCGTCAGCCCGAGCTCGCGCACCAGGTCGGGAGCGATGACGGCGTTGACCACCCGCATCAGGTACGACAGGAAATAGCCGAGCGCGAACGGGACAAAAACGCGGGCGGTCGTCATGGGCGAGGCGGTTCCTCTGCCGAACGGACATGCGCGGCCGCCGGCAAGGCGGGCCGAGGCCGGCGACTATAGCCGATCGGCGGCGATTGCAAACGGGGGGATCCCCTGGGGTATCGGCTCCCCATCGGCACGGACTTTCCACTAACATAGGCGCTCGACGCGCCCCGCCTCCGAAACGGCCACGGAACCCCCGCCGTCATGCGCCCGCTGTTCATCGCCACCGTCTTCGTCAACGCGGCGCTGTTGTTCTCGGTGCAGCCGATGTTCGCGCGCCTGGTGCTGCCGCTTCTGGGCGGCGTGCCGGCGGTGTGGAACACCGCGCTGGTGTTCTTCCAGACGGCGCTGCTCGCGGGCTACGCGTATGCGTGGATGGTGAGCGCCCGGCTGCCGCTGAAGGTCCAATTGCCGGCGCACCTCCTGGTGATGGCGGTGCCGTTGCTGGCGCTGCCGATCGCGGTGCCCGCCGGCTGGGCGCCGCCCGCCGACGCCTCGCCGGTGGCGTGGCAGTTGCTGTTGATGGCGGCGACGGTGGGGCTGCCGTTCTTCGCGCTTGCCACCAACGCGACGCTGTTGCAGCACTGGCTGTCGGTGAGCCGCGACGCCACCGCCGGCGATCCTTATTTCCTCTACAGCGCCAGCAACCTCGGCAGCGTCGTGGCGCTGGTCGCTTATCCGGCGGTCATCGCGCCGCTGCTCGGCCTCGCCGGGCAAGGCCTCGCCTGGTCGGCGGCCTACGCGGCGCTGGTGGCGCTGCTCGCCGTCGCCGCCTTGAGGGCGTGGCGCGGGCGGGCCGACGACCGCAAGGCCGTCCCGCGCACCGGGGCGACGTCGCCGGTGGCGTGGCGGACGCGCTTCGCCTGGACGGCGCTTGCCTTGGTGCCGGCGAGCCTGCTGCTCGGCGTCACTCAGCACGTGTCGTCGGAGGTGACGGTGGCGCCGCTGTTGTGGGTGGTGCCGCTGACGCTCTATCTCCTGACCTTCGTCAACGTGTTCGCGCGCCGGCCGTGGATCGGCCATCGCGTCGCCGTCGCCGCGCAGGCGTGGACGGCGATCGCGCTGGCGACGGCGTTCTTCCTCAAGCTCGACGCGATCTGGATCACGTTCGTCGTGCATCTCGCGGCGTTCTTCTTCGCCTGCCTGGTCTGCCACGGCGAGCTGGCGGCAAGCAAGCCGCCGGCGGCGAGGCTGCCCGAATTCTACCTGTGGCTGGCGCTCGGCGGCGCGCTCGGCGGCGCCTTCAACGTGCTGGTTGCGCCGCTGCTGTTCACCACGGTGCTCGAATACCCGCTCGCCGTCGTGCTGGCCTGCGCGCTCAGGCCGGCGTTGGCGGGCGCCGGCGACGCCCCCGGCGAATCGCGCGCGCAGCGCGACGACGTGCTTTATCCGGCGGCGCTCGCGGTGGCGCTAATCGCGGCGGCGCTGCTGCTGGAGGAGGGCGGCTGGATGCTCGGCGTCGCCGCCCTCAGCGTCGCCGCCGTCGCCTGCTTCGCCATGCGCACTCGGCCGCTGCGCTTCGCGCTCGCCGTCGCCGCGCTGCTCGTGTTCGGCGCCGTCGCCGCCTCAGGTGGCAGCGACGTGGTCGAGCGCAAGCGCAGCTTCTTCGGCGTCCACAAGGTGATCCGCGACGCCGGCCACGACGCCTACCGGCTGATCCACGGCGTGACGCTGCACGGCACCCAGTTGGCGGCGCCGGAGATGCGGCGGACGCCGACCGACTACTATTACCGGGACGGGCCTTTGGGTCAGCTGTTCCGCACGCTGGCGCTGGAGAACGGGCCCGGCCGCGTCGCCCTGGTCGGCCTCGGCGCCGGGGCGAGTCTGTGCTATCGGCGCCCCGGCGACAAGTGGTGGGTGTACGAGATCGACCCGGCGGTCGAACGCCTGGCCCGCGACACCCGCTTTTTCCACTTCGTCGCGCTGTGCGGCGGCGACGCCGCCGTCGTCCTCGGCGATGCGCGGCTCAGCCTCGCCGCCCCCGGCGTCGGCCCGTTCGACCTGATCATCCTCGACGCCTTCGCCTCCGACGCGGTGCCGGCGCACCTGTTGACCCGCGAGGCGATGGCGCTCTACCGCCGCCTGCTGGCGCCCAAGGGCCTGATCGCGGTCCACGTCACCAACAAGTTCATGGAGTTGGCGCCGGTTGTGGCGGC
>JACPJY010000100.1 GCA_016187325.1 Rhodospirillales bacterium
GTGGTGTAGCTTGGCGGCCCACGGGACGGATCGGCCAAACGGATCGGAAGGGTAACGACCATGAAGGCGCTCGCAGTAGGCATCGCCGGCTGCGCCGGGCGCATGGGCCGGATGGTGATCGCCGAAGTGCTCGCCAACCCGGACCTCAAGCTCGCCGGCGGCTGCGAGCAGCCGATCAACCCGGCCATCGGCCAGGACGTGGCCGCCCAGGCCGGCTTCGATCCGGCCGGGGTGTTCGTCGGCGACGACCCGGCGGCGCTGTTCAAGGCCGCCGACGTGGTCGTCGACTTCACCACGCCGGCGGCGGCGCTGGCCCACGCCCGGCTCGCCGGCCAGACCGGCGCGGCGCTGGTGATCGGCACCACCGGCCTCGAGAAGCGGCACTTCGATGCGTTGAGGAAGGCTTCCAAGAAGTCGGTCGTCGTCCAGGCCGCCAACATGAGCGCCGCCGTCAACCTGTTGCTCGGCCTCACCGAGCAGGCGGCGGCCGCGCTCGGGCCCGACTACGACATCGAGATCGTCGAGATGCATCACCGCATGAAGGTCGACGCGCCCTCCGGCACCGCGCTCGCCTTGGGCGAGGCGGCGGCGAAAGGCCGCAAGGTGAAGCTGGAGGGCAACTCCGAGCGCGGCCGCGACGGCATCACCGGGCCGAGGCGCCCGGGCGCCATCGGCTTCGCGGCGCTGCGCGGCGGCGACGTCGCCGGCGAGCACAAGGTGATCTTCGCGGGGCTCGGCGAGCGCCTCGAGCTCGGCCACCTCGCCACCACCCGGCAGGTGTTCGCCAAGGGCGCCGTGCGCGCCGTCCTGTGGACCAGGGGCAGGAAGCCCGGCTTCTATTCGATACGCGACGTGCTCGGGATGAAATAGGCGATGAAATAAGCGGAGAAGCCCGTCACGCCGGCTGCGGCGCCGGCCGGCAAGGGCCCGTCGCCTTGGCGACCGCCTTCTTCAGCGCCAACGCGAGATCGACCTGCTCGTCGAGGGTCAGGAACTCGCGGATCACCAGCGACTGCCCGCGCGAGCGCAACTCGAGTCGGCCATGGCGGCCCTTGCGCTCGGCGACGCTGATCTGGGTCCACTGCGGCTGCAGGGTCCACACCCGGCGCTGGCCCCAGTGGTCGATGCGCTCGACGGTGAGCGTCCGCTGCGTGAGATCGATGGTCTCCACCGTCGAGCCGCGGTGCCAGTTGAGCCGGAAGGCGCCGTAGAGCAACAGCAGCTCGAAGCCCATGAAGCCGGTGACCGGCCACGCGCCGGCGGCGACGAAGGCGATCGCCGTCGGGATGAACACGGCGAGCAGCGCCACGATGATGATGTTGAGGGTCTTGATGCTGGCGCTGCGGTGCGGCCTGAGCTCGGCGCGGAACATGGGGTGTTGCGGGTCGGTGGCCGGCATCGGACGCTCCGTCGTCGCCTCCCATGGCGAACTCGTCTTGCGAATGATAACGATTCGAGACACAGGTTAATGCATTTGCGGGGATTGGAAAATACTTGTCGGGCCGCCGGCCCCGGATAAGCTGGACCGCCATGAAAGCCGCCGTCGACGCCGAAGCCTTCTTCGCCCGCCTCGCTGCCGCCAACCCGGCGCCGAAGGGCGAGCTCGACTTCGTCAATCCCTACACGCTCTTGGTCGCCGTCGTGTTGTCGGCGCAGGCGACCGATGTCGGCGTCAATAAGGCAACGGGGTCGCTGTTCAAGGCCGCCGATACGCCGGCGAAGATGCTCGCTCTGGGCGAGGCGCGGCTGAAGGGCTTCATCAAGACCATCGGGCTTTTCAACACCAAGACCAGGAACGTGATGGCCTTGAGCCGCATCCTGGTCGAGAAGCACGGCGGGGAAGTGCCGCGCGACCGCGAGTCGCTCGAGGCGCTCCCCGGGGTGGGGCGCAAGACCGCCAACGTGGTCCTCAACGTCGCCTTCGGCGAGCCGGTGATCGCCGTCGATACCCATATCTTCCGGCTCGCCAACCGCACCGGGCTGGCGCCGGGCAAGACGCCGCGCGAGGTCGAGGACGCCCTCGAGAAGGTGACGCCGGCGCGCTTCAAGCGCCACGCCCATCACTGGCTGATCCTGCACCCGTTACAAGGCGAAAGAGACGGCGACGAAGGAACCAGCGAAGAAACCGCCGGCGAAGAAGCGCAAAAGCAAGAAGGCGAAACGCTAGCCGGCGCGGCCCCCCGCGCGGCCCCTGTCGCGGTCCTTGAGCAGGCTCACGAAGCAGTCCTTCTGGTCGACCGGCTTCTTGTCGCGGCCGCGGGTCTCGAAGTGCAGCACGGTGAAGGGGCCGTCCTTGCCGGTCTTGTACAGGAACACGTCGAGGGCGCAGGCGTCATTGCGGTACTGCCAGATCTGGGCCGGGTCGTCGCGCCGCTTGAAGCGCGGCTGGCCGAGGAGCCCTGAGAGCTGGCCCTCGTCGAGGCCGGCAAGGCTCGCCGGTTCCGGGTACCGCCGTTCCGGCGCCGGCGTCGGAACGGCCATCGCCGTTTCGGTGGGAACCGCCGGCGGTGCGAGCGTCGTCGCCGCCGCTTGCGTGGCGGCAGCGGTCGCGGCGGCGGCCGCGGGCGTTACCGTGGGCGTCGGGTTGACGTCCGTGGCGATGCCGCTGCAGGCGGCGACGCCGATCAGTGCCAGCACGGCGGCGGCGCGGAGGATATCCGGGCGTCGGCGGCGTGAGCGGTGGCGGTAGCGGGGAAAGCGCCGGCGCGCAGGCGTCACTTTTTTGCCGTCAGCGATTTATCGCCGCGCGTCTGCGACGATGGGTCCTCGGGATCGCCGCCCGGGTCGCCGTCTGACTTGGGGTTCTTGGCCGGCTCGGTGCCTTCCAGGGTCTGCATGTCGCCCGAGATCTGGCCGCCCGATTCGATGACGATGCGGCCGTAGCGGATGGTGCCCCTGATGCGGCCGCCGGCGCGCACGATCAGGCGGTCGCGGGCGATCAACTCGCCTTCGTAGCGGCCGCTGATGTCCGCCTCCTCGACGTCGGCAGAACCCTTGAAGAAGCCGGTCGGCGCCACCTCGATGATGCGGGCATTCTGAAGCACCGCCTCGACCTGGCCCTCGACCACCAGCCGGTCGCACGACGTGATCTCGCCCGAAAGGCGGATGTCGCGGCCGATGACCAGCCGCTTCGAGTCGGCGTCGGTGGCAATCTGGCGGTCGAGCCGGCGCGGCGGAATGCCGGGAATGTCGGGAACCGCGCGACGCGCAACGTCGGGGTGGAACGACGACGGCGTCGGCGGCTTGGCCGGCGCGTGCGAACCTTTGCGCGAGAACGGCTTCAAGGGCGGCGCCGAAATCGCGTCCATGCCATCGTCGCGATTTGGCCTGAGGTCGCCTTTCTTGGTCGTCTCGTCTTTCTTTTTTCCGAACATGGCGTCTCACCTTGCATGCGGTCGCGATGGGATCTGCCGCCAGTCTTCGAACAAGTGCACCATGGCGGCGGTGGCGACGACGGGCGCCAGCAGGTTGACCACCGGAACGGTCAACAGCACCGTCATGATCACGCCGACCGCGAACAATTCGCCGCGATGGGCCCGCCTCAACGAGCGGGCGTGGTCAGGACCGATGCGGCGCAAAGCCACCAGCTCGAAGTATTCCCGGCTCAGAAGATAGCCGTTAACGGCATAGAAAACAAAAGGGAAAACCGGCGGCAACAGCAGGAAAAGCAGGGCCCCGACGTTGAGCGCCACCATCACGCCGAGGTAGCCGAGGGCGGTCACGGCTGCCGCCGCGGCGGAAAGGCCTTCGGCCGGCGGCAGCGCCGGGTAATGGCGGGCCTCGACGGTGCCGGCGATGTCCTCGAGGAAGAAGCCGACGGCGGCGCTGACCACGGCCGGAAACAGGAACCAAGTGATCACCGCCGTCGCCAGCCCGCCCAGGAGATCGACGGCGGCGTCTAGCCATGGAATCGCGAACAGACTGGTCTCGGTCAACAGCGCGCCGACCGCCACCCACAACCCGACAAGCACGGCGAGCGCGGCGGCGAGGCAACGCCAGACGATGGTTCGGGTGGCGCCATCGGCGAGCTGCAAAATGCCCCGGGAGAATGCTTTGAACATGTTGAAAATCTTGGTTAATCAGCGGCTGCGGGCGCAGACATGGTGTTTAGAGGCTGGGCCGCGGGGGCGCAAGGGCGGCGCGAGACGGGCGCCAAGGGAGTGCCGGCGTTCCGTCTAAGCCGTTGAATCGCAAAACGTTATCGGAGCCACGCGGCGGTGCGCTTGATGACATTACAACCGCGGCCGTTATACTCGGCCCGGGCACGCGCCCTCAAGCCTGCCGCAACCGGAGACAGCGATGGCGGAACCGAGCTTTGATGTGGTCGGCATCGGCAACGCCATCGTCGACGTTCTCGCCCACGCTGCCGACGCGTTCCTCGCATCCGAAGGCCTGACCAAGGGCGCCATGACCCTGATCGACGCCGGCGCGGCCAAGGACCTTTACGAGAAGATCGGCCCGGCGGTCGAGTGCTCCGGAGGCTCGGCCGCCAACACCATCGCCGCGCTGGCGTCGCTGGGTGGCAAGGGAGCGTTCGTCGGCAAGGTCCATGACGACCAGTTGGGCGAAGTGTTCCGCCATGACATCCGCGCCCTCGGCGTCGCGTTCGACACGCCGCCGGACGACTTGGGGCCGCCGACGGCAACGTGCCTGATCCTGGTGACGCCGGACGCACAACGGACCATGCAAACTTTTCTCGGCGCCTGCGTCACGCTAGGGCCAAAGGACATCGACGAAGGCCTGATTGCGGCTTCCCGCGTCACCTATCTCGAGGGCTACCTGTGGGATCCGCCGCTCGCCAAGCAGGCGATCGTCAAAGCCGCGAAGGCGGCGCACGCCGCCGGCCGCATGGTGTCGCTCAGCCTCTCGGACCCTTTCTGCGTCGACCGCCACCGCGCGGAGTTCCTCGACCTCGTCAACCATCACGTCGACATCCTGTTCGCCAACGAGCGCGAGATCATGTCGCTCTACCGGGTCGGCAGTTTCGACGAATCCCTGCAGGCGGTGCGCGGCCATTGCAAGATTGCGGCGTTGACGCGCAGCGAAAAAGGCTCGGTCGTCGTTGCTGGCGATGAAATCCACGTCATCGATGCCGAACGGGTGCCCAGGGTCGTCGACACCACCGGCGCCGGCGACGCCTACGCCGCCGGGTTCCTGTTCGGGATCACTGCCGGCCGCGACGTGGCGGTCTCCGCCCGAATCGGCAGTATCGCGGCGGCTGAGGTGATCGCCCACCTGGGCGCCCGGCCTGAGACGTCGCTGAAGGCGCTCATCGAAAAGCGGTTCGGCTGAAGCCGCGACGGCCCGATCCCATGGTTGAGCGCGCCCCTGTCCGCGGATACCCTGACAGGCCATGAGCGGACCCGTCCTTCCCGATCCCATCGGTGCGCCGATGGCGCCAGACTCGGGCGCGTTCTCCCGGCGCTTCCGAACGACGGCATTTTGGCGCGCGCTGCCGGCCGGCATGCGGCGTCGCTGGTGGCTGTTCCGGCCGTTCGACATGATCGCGCGCCATTGGCCGGTGTTCAGGAAGCCGAATGGCGTGCTGGTGGTGCGCATGGACGGCATCGGCGATATGGTGCTGTTCCGACGCACGCTCGATCACTATGCCGACGCGTTCGGCGTCGGCAGAACCGGGATCACGGTGCTCGGCTGTGAGAGCTGGGGCAAGCTCGCCGACCCGGTATTCGCCGGCTACCGCGTCATCACCATCGATGAGCACGCGTTCGCGAGAAATCCCTTCTACAGGTTCAAGGTGGCGCTTCGGGTGCGCCGCATGGCGCCGGCAGTGGCAGTCTGTGATTCCTACATGCGTCGCGCGCTAATGGCCGACAGCCTGGTATGGATGTCGGCGGCGCCGCAGACGGTAGTGTCGGCGCCCTTCGTTAGCGAGCGTACCCGGCCGGAGTTCACCTATTACCTGAGCCAGGTCGGCCGGATCGTCGACACCGGTCCCTACCCGACCCACGAGATCATTCGCCACTACCGGTTCGTCTCCGCCATTGCCGGACGGACCATCCGGCCCGAAGCGCCGCGCATCGCCTGGCGTGACCAGCCGCCGCCGGTGGTGGCAGGTGCGCCCTATGCGGTATTGAATCCCGGCAGCAACGAGCCCGGCCGCCGTTGGCCGCTCGCGAGCTATGTTGCCGTCGCGAAAAGGCTGCTGAAGCGCGGCTTCCGGGTGGTGTTCGTCGGCCAGCCGGGCGATTGGGGCGACCGGCACGGCATCGCCGGAATCGTCGGCCATGCGGGCGTGATCGACCTCGCCGGCCGCACCGACCTGCCGCAACTCCTGGACCTGATCAAGAACGCCGCGCTGATGGTGACCAACGACACCGGCCCGGCGCATCTCGGCATCGCGCTCGGTTGTCCGACCGTGGTCATCGTCGGCGGCGGCCACTTCGGCAGTTTTGTCCCCTACCCCGCCGAAGCCGCGCCAGCGAACGCGCGTTTCGTTTACCAGCGGATGGAGTGCTACCACTGCTTCTGGCGCTGCCACAAGCGCGCCGACAAGTTCCAAGTCTTTCCGTGCATCGGCGAAATCGGCGAGGAAAAGGTGTGGCGCGAATGCGAATCGCTGTTGGCCGCTGCCGCCGGCGCGGCGGCGGGCGAAGGCGCGGACAAGACGGCGTCGGCCGGCCAGCGGTGAGCCGCGCCTTTCACTTCCCCGGCGCCCACCATCCGGCCCGGCTGCTGGGACTTTCCTGAGATGCCGTCGTGGCTCGAATCAGCGAAGGTCTACGGCGACCGCCGCGTGTTGTCGCTGCTGTTCCTCGGCTTCTCGAGCGGGTTGCCGTTCGGCGTGCTGGCCGAGCCGCTGACCGCCTGGCTTGCCGAAAGCCAGGTCTCGAAGACCGCGATCGGCCTGTTCGTGCTGGTCAGTCTCCCCTATTCGCTGAAGTTCGCGTGGGCGCCGCTGATCGACCACATGGCGCTGCCCTGGCTCACCCGTCGGTTCGGTCGCCGGCGCGGCTGGGCACTCCTGACCCAGGCGGTTCTGCTCGCCGTCATCGTCGGCATCGGCCTCACCCAGCCTGCGAACGATCTCAGGTGGACGGCGGTTTTCGCCCTCGCCGTCGCCTTTGCCTCTGCCAGCCAGGACATCGTGATCGACGCCTACCGCGTCGAGATCCTGGAAACCCGCCAGCTCGCCGCCGGCGCCGCGACGGCGACGTTCGGTTGGCGGGTCGGCCAAGTCGGCGCTGCCGCCGGCGGGTTGATCTTCGCCGACTTCTTCCCGTGGCCGATGGTATTCGCCGGCATGGCGCTCTTCGTGCTGATCGGCGTGGTCGCCATCCTGGTCAACCCGGAACCGTCGAAGCCGATCAGCGGCGAGGCGCTCGCTTTGACGCGCCGCGCCGACGCCTTCGCCGCCGAGGCCGGCCGCCTGCCGCCCGCGC
>JACPJY010000101.1 GCA_016187325.1 Rhodospirillales bacterium
ACCCGGCGACGTTCGAGGCGGTGGTCGAACTCGCCCACGACAACGGCGAAGCGCGGCTGGCCCAGTTCCTCGCCGACCAGGTGCGCCTGGTGCGCTTCGAGCCGGGCCGCATCGAGTTCTCGACCCGCGACGGCGCGCCCGCCGGCACGGTGCAGGCGCTGCGCGAGTTCCTCAACCATGCGACCGCCCGCACGTGGACGCTGACCGTGTCGCGGGAAAGCGGCCGGCCGACGCTGAATGAGCAGCGCGCCGGCGGCGGCGAGGACGCCAAGGCCCGGGCGCGGGCGCATCCGCTGGTGAAGGCGGTGCTGGAAACGTTCCCCGGCGCCACCATCGAGGAGGTGCGCGCCGCGCCGCCGCCGCCGGCAGCCCCGGAAGACGTACCGGATAAGGAAACCGACTGACGCGGGCGCCGCCGCTCAGGCGGCGCGGCGAATCTCTTTCAGGGTATCGTCGAGAGCCTTGCCAAGGCCGCGCGGTTGTAGAGGCCAGCTCGATGTGCAGTCCACTTCCTCCTCCCGGCGCGGTTCTCCTGCTGGTCGACCTCCAGAGGGCAATTGACCATCCCAATTGGGGGCAACGGAACAATCCCTCAGCCGAGGCGCAAATCGCAAGGCTGCTCGATCGATGGCGCAGCCGAGGATGGCCGGTGTGGCACGTCCGGCACGATTCCACGGACCCAAAGTCCCATTACCGTCCGGGGCAGGTGGGGAACGAGTTCAAGCCCGAGGTCGTGCCCCTGCCAGGCGAGCCGGTCATACCGAAGCGCACCAACAGCGCCTTCGTCAGCACCGACTTGGAGGAACGCCTGCGGGCGGGCGGCCACGAATGCCTGGTCGTCGTGGGTGTCATCACCAATAATTCTGTCGAAGCGACGGTCCGCATGGCCGGAAACCTTGGCTTCTCAACCTACCTCGTCGCAGATGGCTGCTTCACCTTCGGCCGCGCAGATTGGAACGGCACACCGCGGAGCGCCGACGAGGTCCATGCCATGTCACTCGCTAACCTGGATGGCGAGTATTGCACCGTGGTCACTGCGGCGGCGCTGCTGGGAGTGGATTAGATCGGCTCCCTCAAGCCGCGCGGCGCAAATCCCGCAGGGTATCGTCGAGCGCCTTGCCGAGGGCGTCGGCGAGCGCGTCGATCTCGTCCTCGTTGATGATCAGCGGCGGCGCGAACACCAGCCGGTCGCCGATGACGCGGGCAATCAGGCCGTGGCGGCGGGCGTGGTCGCCGACGGTCTGGCCGAGCTTCAACGCCGGATCGAACGGTTGCTTCGTCCGTTTGTCCTTGACGATCTCCAGCGCCCACAGCAGGCCGACGCCGCCGACGTCGCCGATCAGCGGATGGCGGGCGAACGCCTTCATCCTCGCCTGCATGCGCGGGGCGACGCGCCGCACGTGGCCGACGATGTCGGTCTCCGCGTAGATCTTCTGGGCCTCGAGGGCAACGGCGGCGGCCACCGGATGGCCGGCGTAGGTGTAGCCGTGGGCGAAGCTGCCGAGCTTGTCGCTTTGCTCGACCATGGCGGCGTAGATCTTGTCGTTGATCATCAACGCCGAGATCGGCTGGAACGCCGCCGACAGCGCCTTGGCGCAGCTGATCATGTCGGGCCTCAAATCATAGGTCTCACTGCCCCACATGTTGCCGGTGCGTCCGAAGCCGCAGATGACCTCGTCGGCGATGAACAGCACGTCGTACTTGCGGAGCACCTTCTGCACCTTCTCGAAGTAGGTCCGGGGCGGCACGATGCCGCCGCCGGCGCCCATGACGGGTTCCACGAAGAAGGCGGCGATCGTATCCGGGCCTTCGGCTTGGATCAGCTTCTCCAGGTTGTCGGCGCAGCGGCTGGCGAAGGCTTCCTCGCTCTCGCCCGCCTCGCCGCAGCGGTAGTAGTGCGGGAAGTCGGTGTGGCGGAACGGCGCGAACGGCAGGTTGAAGTCGCGGTGCATGTCGGCCTTGCCCGACAGGCTGACCGCGGCCGCGGTGTTGCCGTGGTAGGCGAACTTGCGGGCGATGATCTTCGACTTCTCGGGCTTGCCGATGGCGTTGTGGTAGTACCAGACGAGCTTGATCGCGGTGTCGTTGGCCTCCGAGCCCGAGCACTGGAACAGCACCTTCGACATCGGAACGGGCGCGATGGCGAGCAGCCGTTCGGCGAGCTCGATCGCCGCTTCGCTCGAATGGTGGCGATAGGTGTGGTAGTAGCCGAGCCGCAGCATCTGCTGGTAGGCGGCCTTCGCCAGCCGCTCGACGCTGAACCCCAGCGACGCGCACCACAGGCCGGCGACGCCCTCGATGTAGCGCTTGCCGGCGTCGTCGAAGACGTAGACTCCTTCGCCGCGGGTCATGATCGTCGGCCCGACCTCCTGGTGGCGCTTGAGGTTGGTCTGCGGGTGAACGTGGCTCTTGATGTCGCGGGCGTGCGGCGAGTTGGGCAGCAAGGTCATGGCCGTTTCCTCGGGGTTGCGGGTGGCGCGGAGAAGCTAACAGCCGCTTGCGCTTCCGGCCAGCGGGATTTGAACCGCCGCTCGCCCAAGGGCCGAACAGGTTTTGGCCGTCGCCCGCCCAGGTGATATACCAAGCGGACGCCGGGCGCGTTGGCGCTCACGGCCGCGGCGACAAGGGCGGGGAACCGATGAAGAATCTCGGACAGATGCTGAAACAGGCCCAGGAGCTGCAGGCCCGCATGGGGGAGCTGCAGGAAAAGCTGGCGGCGATCGAGGTCACGGGCTCGGCCGGCGGCGGCATGGTTACGGTGACCGTCAACGGCAAGGGCGAAGCGCGGAACGTGACCATCGACCCCAAGCTGATGGCGCCCGGCGAGCAGGCGGTGGTCGAGGACCTGGTGCGCGCCGCCATCAACGACGCCAAGGGCAAGCTGGAGCGGCTGGTCCGCGACAAGATGAGCGAGCTCACCGGTGGCCTGCCGCTGCCGCCGGGGTTGCAGCTGCCGTTCTGATCCGGACCATGGTGTCGGTCGAAATCGAACGCCTGATCTCGCTCTTGGCCAAGCTGCCGGGACTGGGGCCCCGCTCGGCCAGACGCGCCGTGCTGCACCTGATCGCCAAGCGCGAATCGCTGGCTCAGCCGCTGGCCAAGGCGATGGCCGAGGCCGCCGACAAAATCAAGACGTGCTCCACCTGCGGCAACCTGGATACCCAGGATCCGTGCTCCCTGTGCGCCGATCCGGGCCGCGACGGCGCCGTCGTCTGCGTCGTCGAGGCGGTGGCGGACTTGTGGGCGGTGGAGCGGACGGCGTCGTTCAAGGGCCGCTACCACGTGCTCGGCGGCACGCTGTCGGCGCTCGACGGCGTCGGGCCGGAGGACCTCAATATCCCGTCGCTAGTTGCGCGTGTACATGCCGGCGGGATCAAGGAGGTGATCCTGGCCCTCGGCGCCACCGTCGACGGCCAGACCACGGCCCATTACATTGCCGACCGGCTGGCCGGCGCCGGCGTCCCGGTCACCGAGCTTGCCCACGGGGTGCCGGTCGGCGGCGAGCTCGATTATTTGGACGACGGCACCCTTAGCGCCGCCCTGAAGGCGAGAAGGCCGGTGTAGGGCAAGGCGGTCCTCCCATTCACCGCGGCTCCAGCCGGTAGATCTTGTCGTCGCCGGGCCGCGGGTTGCCGCGACCGTCGCGGTTGGAGGTGGTGAAATAAAGCAGCCCGTCCGGTCCCACCCGCGCGGCGCGCAGGCGCCCGAGCACGCTTGGCCGCGGCCCCTCGGCGAACCAACGCTCGATCAAGGTGACGCGATAGCCGGCGCCTTCGCGGGCAACGCCGATGCGGATCAACGAGCCGGCGCCCAAGGCGGCGAGGTAGAGATCGCCCTTCCAGAAGGCAATGCCGGCCGGCGGCACGGCGGGTTCCTTCCACGTCACCAGCGGGTCCACGTATCCGGCGACGCCGGGAGCGCCAACGACCAGCGGCCAGCCGTAGTTGGCCCCCCGCCGCACGACGTTGATCTCGTCGTGGGCGCTGAGCCCGTATTCCCCCGACGGCCCGTGCTCGGAGACGAACAGCTCGCCCGTCGCCGGGTGCCAGGCGAGCCCCTGCGGGTTGCGATGGCCGTAGGACCACACCGGCGATCCCGGGAACGGATTGTCGGCGGGCACGTGGCCGTCCGCCGTCACCCGCAGGATCTTGCCGCCGAGCGACTTCAGGTCCTGGGCCCGCTCGCTTTCGAAGATCTCGCCGGTGGCGACGTACAGCATGCCGTCGGGCCCGAAGCCGATGCGCCCGCCGTTGTGCAACGAGGAGCCGGGAATGCCGTCGACGACGACGCGGTCGAAGCGGCCGCGGCCGCCCTCGTCGATCAGTCGGATGACCCGGTTGCCGGTGCCGCCGTCGCCCTCATAGGTGTGCATGGCGTAGACGTAGGGCGGATTCGGGAAACGGGGATGGATGGCGAGGCCCATCAGCCCGCCCTCGCCGCCGACGACGAAGCGCGTCAGCGCCGCCAGGATGCCCGATTCGCCTGCCGTCGAGGCGAGCTCCGCATACGGCTTCTCCTTGAGCCGGCCGCCCTCGATCAATCGGATGCGACCGGGGCGCTCGCTGACGAGCGCGCGGCCGTCGGGCAGGAACACCAGCGACCACGGTACCTCCAGGTTCTCGACCCACGGCACCAGGCGAAAGCCTTCCGGTCTCGGCATGTAGACGTCGTTCACGCCCTGCGGCGCCGGGCCGACGACCGGATCGGCCGTCGCCGGCGCGGCGATAGTGAGAGCGAGAAGACAGGCAGCGAAGAGTCTGGGTGTCATCCGGGCCTCGCGTTCCTCAAATCCGGCGGCGGCCGACCCGTCGCTGCCGGAAGTCCATTACGCGCCCCGGCGCCGCACGATGGCGAGGATACAGCGCCGGTCGCTTGTTCGGAAGCGCCGCCGGCCGGCGATTTATCCTTGGCCGCGCCGCGCTGAACGGACATACTGGCCGCCGTTGGCACGGCGAACGTGCCGACGGCGCGACCGTGATCATCCGGGAATAGAATCCATGACGCCTGCCTTGGAAGACGAGGCGCCGGACGTTTTTGCCGAAGAAATGGCCAACGCCGCGATCCAGGGGATCGGCGCGGTGCTCAGCGTCATCGGGCTCGTCGTCCTCATCCACCTCGCCATTCCCTACGGCTCGTTGCCGGTGGCCAGCGTCGCCGTGTACGGGGGAACGTTGGTGCTGGCGTTTTTCAGCTCCGCCCTCTACCACGGCGTCTGGCATGCCGGGATCAAGCGCATCCTGCGCGCCGTCGACCACTGCGCCATCTATTTCCTGATCGCCGGAACCTACACGCCGGTGGCGCTGCTGGCCCTCAAGGACCATTGGGGATGGGCCCTGCTGGCGGCGGTGTGGAGCGTGGCGTTGACGGGCGCGGTGCTGCGCATCGCATCGCCGCGGCCGCTGAAGAAACTCAGGATCGGCCTTTACGTCGTCCTCGGCTGGCTAGCAGTGGCGTGGGTCGGACCGGTGTTCGACGTTCTAGGCCCGCTCGGCGCCGGATTCTTGGTCGCCGGAGGACTTGCCTATACTCTCGGCGTCGCCTTCTACCTGTGGCGGCGGCTGCCGTTCAACGAGGCGATCTGGCACGTGTTCGTGATCGCCGGCAGCGCCTGCTTCTTCGTCGCCATCGCCTTCCACGCCATCCCCGCCTACGCCCGATGAACGTCGCGCAGCAGCTGAAACGGGCGCTGGAGCTGCACCAAGCCGGCAGGCTTGCGGAAGCCGGCGCCCTTTACCGCGACGTCCTGAAGGTCGAGCCCGAAAAAACGCGTCACTTCATTGTTTTGATGAAGTCTTCCAACGACCCCATGCCAATATGGTCAACTACTTTGTGTACAAGACCGTATATTACGATTTCAGCCGGGCCGCCGTTTGCGATTTTACTGTTGAATTCCTCAATCTCCTTCAAAATTTCATTTTTGTCTTCCTCGCGCAGGCGGCGATAACCGGCTAGGTTTGCCTTAATGTGATCAGGAAGATTTTGGATAGTTTTACCTTTGAGCAGTTCGTTTGCTTTCGCAATCTTTGCGCCTGAATAAATGTCTTCAAGACGGTCCATGAGATAATTCAGTAGCCCATCAAAAATGGTCATGAACCCTATGTTTTTTTCCTTTCCAACGGGAGACTTAAAGTCGAAGAACTTCGATCGCCATAGAGCACCATATCCGAGGCCGCAGAATACCCCGACGTAATAAGGATTCTTCAGGACCTTGGCGGGAATAGAACCGGCTTCCAACAGGTCGCCAAAATTTATGACGATGACATACGCAAGCCACGCCATCACGGCATGTGTGGCGAGGAACAGCGCACCTTGGAGGCAGAAAATTGGTCTAAGGTAAGTCCGAAAACGTGTGAGAAGTTCAATTGCGCCGACAATACGAGGCCCTATGATGAGGGCTTGGCTAAAGAACCTTCTTACCCTCGTCGGTCAAATTAATTATTAGTTCTTGATCCGGCGCCAGTTCTGCTACCTCTACAACCGGCGGCCTCTTTAACTCCGAAACCCGAACGATATGCACGAATCCTTTCTCATTCAGTTGTTCAAGGAGGTAACGTGCTGTATCGGGTGTCACGGAAGATGCTGTAGCAATGGAAGTGAGACTAACCCGATTTTCTCTCGTCGGTTCGAAGTGACTGAGAATCCGTTTCAGGAAAAATTCTTCCGCTTTCGAAACGTGCGAATCGGTCGAACTTTCCGCAACTGAAATTCCACCTGGAAGAAATTTTGTCATCAGTGGCAAAGATTCACTCCCACCAGTTGACATTCGGTTCCACAAAGACTTGGTCGTATTTTAACAAGGAATCTGTCTAAAGGCGAGCAACCGATTTTAAGGAATTGATATTAAACATGAGGCATGCCAGAAGTAAAATTACTTAGCCCACCTTCTAAGATTAGCGCAACTTCTAAGATACGGACCCTGGCGGGTCCGGAACGAGTTTACCGCGAAATCAAGCCGAAAGAGATTTCAAGGGGTTACCTGACCAAAATCGACTGTTAGCCAATACAACTCTAGGACATGAACATCGCACAGCAATTGAGACGGGCGCTGGAGCTGCACCAGGCCGGCAAGCTCGCCGACGCGGGCATCATCTACCGCGACATCCTGAAGGTCGAACCCAACAACGTCGACGCCCTCAACCTGATGGGAGTGCTGCTGCAATCGGGCGGCCAGCTCGCGACCGCCATCACGTTGCTCAAGAAGGCGACCGAGATCGCGCCGGATTACCTGGCCGCCTGGGTCAACCTCGGCAACGCGCTGCAGCTGTCCGGACGGCTGAAGGAGGCGGTCGACGCGTTCGAGAAGGGGATGACGCTCAATCCGAACATGCCGGAGGCGGCCAACAACCTCGCCAGCGCGCTTAACGACTTGAAGCGCCACGAGGACGCGGTCAACGCCTGCGTTATGGCGCTGAAGGTACGCCCCGATTTTGCCGAGGCCCACATCAACATGGGCAACGCGCTGGTGGGCCTGAAGAAGCCGGCCGAGGCGGAGAAAAGCTACCGCCGCGCCATCGAGCTGAAGCCCGCCAACGCCACTGCCTATTTCAATCTCGGCAACGCGCTCACCGACCTGGATCGGCTGGAGGACGCACTCGAGCAGTACCGCAAGGCGGTGGCATTGGACGCCGTCAACGCCGAGAAGCAGTACAACTACGGCAACACGGCGCTGAAGCTCGACCGCTACGTCGAGGCGGTGGAAAGCTTCCGCAACGCCATCGAGATCGACCCCAACTACGTCAATGCCTATTGCAACCTCGGCTCGGCGTTGCAGTCGCTGGGCGACACCGGCGAGGCGATCGAGTGCTACCGCGAGGCGATCCGGATCTCGCCCCGCGGCAAGCCCAATGCGGATTTGCACTGGAACCTGTCGCTCGCGATGTTGCAGCACGGCGAATACGCGGAGGGCTGGGAGGCCTACGAGTGGCGCTGGCTGACGCCGACCTTCGCCGCCTTCAAGCGCGACTGGCAGAAGCCGGAATGGAACGGCAGCGATGTCGACGGCCAAACTGTACTGATCCACGCCGAGCAGGGCTTCGGCGACGGCATCATGTTCTGCCGCTACGCGCCGATGGTGGCCAAAAAAGGCGGGCGCGTGGTGCTGGAATGCCGGCCGCCGCTGACGCGGCTGATGCGCTCGCTCGCCGGCGTCGCCGAGTGCTTCGATCTCGGCGGGCCCGTGCCGGAGCACGACTTCCAGATCCCGCTCCTGAGCCTGCCGCGCGCCTTCCGCACGACACTCGACTCGGTGCCGGCGGAAATCCCGTACCTCAAGCCGCCGGCGGACGCCAAGCCCGATCCCCGCATCGCGCAAGCGAAGGGATTGAAAATCGGCTTCGTGTGGGCGGGCAGCCCGACCCGGCGCGACAACGCCAAGCGTTCGGCGCCGCTCAAGCTGTTCGAGCCGCTTTTCAGGGTGCCGGGAACGCGCTTATTCAGCCTGCAGGTGGGTAAGTTCCGGCCCGAGCTCGAAGAACTGGACCCGAAACTCGGCGTCGTCGACCTGGGCCAAGGCCTCAAGGACTTCGGCGACACGGCGACGGCGGTGAACGCCCTCGATCTGGTGGTCTCGGTCGACACCGCGGTGCTGCATCTCGCTGGCGCGCTCGGCAAGCCGGCGTGGGGGCTGATGTCGCGGCCGACCGGATTTTTCTGGATGAACGAGCGCGAGGACAGCCCCTGGTATCCGGGACTGAGGCTGTTCCGGCAGCCGGAGATGGGCGACTGGGGAAGCGTGTTCAAGAAGGCCGAGGCCGAGCTCAAGCGGCTCGCCGGCAGGAAGCCCTAGCGCTCGACTTCCTTGAGTTGCGGCGGCGGCGCTTCCAGTTCACCGACCGCGCCTTGGTCCTCGAACTGCAACGAATCGATCCTGGCGCCGCGCTTCAGCACCTTGTCGGCGGAGACGCGAATCTCGCGAATGTCCTTCGAGGCCTGGCCGAAGTGGCTCTCCAAGCTGTCCACCCGCTTGTCGAGACGAGCGACGTCCTCCAACAGCTTGATCACCTCCTGCTGGATGACGCCGGCCTGCTCGCGCATCAGCGCATCCTTGAGGATGGCGCGGACGGTCGTCAATGTCGCCATCAGCGTTGTCGGTGACACGATCCACACCCGGCGCTTGAACGATTCCTCGACGACGTTGCGGAAATTGGCATGCAGCTCGGCGTAGATCGCCTCCGAAGGCAGGAACATCAGCGCCGATTCGGCGGTCTCGCCGGCGACGATGTAGCGCTCGGAAATGTCGAGGACGTGCTTACGCACGGCGACGCTGAACTCGCGTCCGGCCTGGACCTTCGTCGCGTCGTCGCCGGCGGCTCGAAGCTTTTCATAGCTTTCCAGCGGGAATTTCGAATCGATGGCGATGGAACCGGGCGGGTTGGGCAACTTCAACAAACAGTCGGCGCGCTTGCCGTTCGAGAGCGTTGCCTGGAATTCGTAAGCCGACGGCGGCAGCGCGCCGGTGACCAGGTCGTGCAGCTGGATCTCGCCGAAGGCGCCGCGCGCCTGCTTGTTGGAGAGGATGTCCTGCAGGCCGACCATCTGCTGCGACAGATCGGTGATGTTCTTCTGCGCCGTGTCGATTACCGCCAGGCGCTCGTGCAAGCCCTTCAGCGTCTCGCCGGTTCGCTGCGTATGCTCGCTCAAGCCGTCGCCGAGGCGCTTGGCGAGCGATTCCAGTCGCGCATTGACGCTCGTTTCCGACTGCTGCATGCGCCCCGATAGCTCCGCCTGGGCGGTCTTCAGCGTGTCGGCGGCGTCCAGCAGCTGGGCCAGCTCCGCCGGCGCCTCGTCCCGCGACCGCCGGCCCAGGCGGTAGGCAAAGGCGAGGGCCGCGACCACCAGGATCGCCAACACGATCAGCAACGTCCAGCCTTGGCCTTCCATCATCGGAGCCTCGAATCGCCGACAGACTAGCCCTTGCCGGCCGCGGCCGCCAGACGCAACCCGCCGCACCCCGCCGCAACTCTTCGCAACTCCCCGGGGTGGCGATCCTCTCCTTGACGATTCCACGCTCAGGCCATATCTGCATCAGAGACCAAGGGACAAGCCATGGCCATTCTCGACATCATCATCGCCCCCGATCCGCGCCTGAAGATCACCGCTAAGCCGGTGAAGAAGGTCGATGCATCCGTCCGCAGGCTGATGGACGACATGCTGGAGACCATGCATTCGGCCCGCGGCATCGGCCTGGCGGCGCCGCAGGTCGGCGACAAGCGCCGTGTGATCGTCGTCGACGTCGCCGGCGAGGACGAGGCGCCGAACCCGATCCGCATGGCCAACCCGGAGCTGTTGTGGACCTCGGACGAGGAAAGAGTCCACGAGGAAGGCTGCCTGTCGCTGCCCGAGCAGTACGCCGAGGTCGTCCGCCCCGATCGCATCCGGGTCCGCTATCTCGACTACCGGAACGAGATCCGCGAGCTCGAGACCGACGGCGTGCTCGCCACCTGCATCCAGCACGAGATGGACCACCTAGATGGGGTGCTGTTCGTCGACCACGTCTCGGCCTTGAAGCGGCGGATGATCCTGCGCAAGCTGCAAAAGGCCAAGAAGCTGGCCGCCTTGGAGAACGCCTAAGTTCTCCCCCGCCCAGTCTCCAAAAAAAAGTAGACTGGCCGCAACCCCGGAATTCGCCAGGTGGGAGCGGTGAGATTTATGAACCCGTTGCGGCTGATCTTCATGGGAAGCCCCGAGTTCGCGCTGCCGACGCTGGCGGCGCTGCTCGCCGCTGGCCACGAGGTGGCCTGCGTCTACACCCAGCCGCCGAGGCCGGCCAGGCGCGGACAGAAAGAGCGCCCGTCGCCGGTGCACGCGCTGGCCGAGGCAAAAGGCCTCAAGGTCAGGACGCCAGCGTCGCTCAAGGACGAAGGCGAGCAGGCGGCGTTCAAGGCGCTTAACTCCGACATCGCGGGGGCGGTTGCCTACGGGCTCAAGCTGCCGACGGCGATCGTCGCGGCGCCGCGGCTCGGCTGCCTCAACGTCCACGCCTCGTTGCTGCCGCGCTGGCGCGGCGCGGCGCCGATCCAACGCGCCATCCTGGAAGGCGACACCGAGACCGGCGTCACCATCATGCGGATCGACGAAGGGCTCGACACCGGGCCCATCATCATTGCCGAAAAGGTACCGATCGGGCCCCGCGCCACGGCGGCGATGCTGCACGACCAGCTGGCCGAACTGGGGGCGCGGCTGATGGTCGAGGCATTGCAGGGCCTCGCCGCCGGCACGCTCGAACCGACTCCGCAGCCGGCGACGGGCGTCACCGTGGCGCCTAAGCTCGGCCGCGACGACGGCCGGTTCGACTGGCGTCGGCCGGCGGTGGCGCTGGAGCGCCAAGTGCGGGCGTTCAACCCGTGGCCCGGCGCCTGGTTCGAGCACGCGGGTCACCGCATCAAGGTGCTGGCGGCGGCGGTCGAGGCCGGCAGCGGCGCCCCGGGGTTGCTGGTCGACGACGCCCTCGGCATCGCCTGCGGCGCGGGCGTGCTGCGGCTGATCGAGGTGCAGCGGGCCGGCCGGGCGGCGCAGCCAGCCGCCGCCTTCCTGCGCGGCTTTCCCTTACCCAAGGGCACACGGCTGGCGTAAGCGGCCGGGGGCCGCTAAAACGGGCCATGGGCCGCTACCGAATCACCGTCGAATACGACGGCCGCGACTTCGTCGGCTGGCAGCGCCAGGCCAACGGCCCGAGCGTACAGCAGGCGCTGGAACAGGCGATCGAGAAGTTCTGCGGCGAAAAGGTGACGCTCTACGGCGCCGGCCGCACCGATTCCGGCGTCCACGCGCTGGGCCAGGTGGCGCACTTCGACCTCGGGCGCGACGCCGAGCCCGACACCGTCCGCGACGCTCTCAACTTCCACCTGCGGCCGGCGCCCGTGGCGGTTCTGGAGGCGGCGCGCACGACCAAGGATTTCGATGCCCGCTTCTCGGCCAAACAGCGCGCCTATCTCTACCGCATCACCAACCGCCGGGCGCCGCTCGGCATCGGCCGGGGGATGAGTTGGTGGGTGCCGGTGCCGCTCGACGCCGCGGCCATGAACGTGGCCGCGCAAACGCTCGTCGGCAGGCACGACTTCACCACCTTCCGCGCCCAGCAGTGCCAGGCCAAGTCGCCGGTGAAGACGCTCGACGAGCTGGCCGTCGCGCGCGCCGGCGAACTGATCGAGGTGCGCGCGCGGGCGCGCTCGTTCCTGCACCACCAGGTGCGCAACATGGTCGGCACCCTGAAGCTGGTCGGCGAGGGCAAGTGGACGGCGGCCGAGATCGTGGCCGCGCTGGCCGCTAAGGACCGCGCCGCCGCCGGCCCGACGGCGCCGGCGGACGGCCTCTACCTGGTCGAGGTGGTCTACTGAAACGCCGGCCGCGGCCGCGGGCTCAGACCATGCCCTCGGCGACCGCGTTGATCAGGATGCTGAGCAGAAAATCGAGGCCGACGATGCCAGCCGCCTTGCCGGCCTCGATCTCGAGGGCGGTGCGGGTGACGAACCACACGTAGACGACGATCACGCCGAGCGCCGCCAGCCCCAGGGTGTTGGCCAGCGGGTCCGCGAACAGCCCGGCCGCGGTCAGGATGGTGATCGGCAGATAGACGCCGTTCTGCAGCACCGCCGCCCAGTTGTAGGCGACGATGAAGCGAACGTAGAACCGGTCGCGATCGAGGATTCTCGCGAACGACGCCATGACCAGCGGAAACGCCACCCAGGCGATGACGTAGGCGATCATCTCGATGGCGTAGAAGCGGACCCCCGCCACGTGCTCCATGGCAGTGGCGTGACGGACGACCAGCAGCACCAGATAAAACGGCAGCACCAGAACGGCGGCGAAGAACGAGCGCCAGAAGCCCTCGGTCGAGTCGTTGAGGAACCGGAGGCCCCCGGCGTCGAAACGGGCGAGGCGGTAGGCGCCGTAAAGCGATGCCACGACCTCTCGCGCGGGAACCATCAGCCGGGCTCGGCAAAGTAGCCGTCGAGGACCGCCTGGTAGATGTCGGCCAGCATGCGGATGTCGGCGAGCCGCGAATTCTCGTCGGCCTTATGGGCGGTCTCGTTGGTCATGCCGAACTCGACCACCGGGCAATGGTCCTTGATGAAGCGCGCGTCCGAAGTGCCACCGGCGGTGTTGAACTCGGGCCGGACGCCGGCGACCTTCTCGACGGCGCCGGCGACAAGCTCGGCCAGCGGGCCGACGGGGGTCAGGAACGCCTCGCCCGAGACCTTGACCGCGAGCTCGTACTTTCCACCGACTTTGTCGAAGCGCTCGCGCATCATCCGCTCGAGGCCAGTGCCAGTGTGCTTGTCGTTGAAGCGGATGTTGATCCGGGCCTCGGCGCGCGACGGGATCAGGTTCGACACCTTGTTGCCGACGTCGATCGAGGTGACGATGACGTCCGACGGCGGGAAATGCTCGCTGCCTTCATCCAAAGGCTTCTCCATGAGCGAGCCCAGCATCCGCATCAGGCGCGGGATCGGGTTGTCGGCGAGGTGCGCATAGGCGCTGTGCCCCTGCGCGCCGTGGACGGTCAGCGCCGCCGTCAGCGAGCCGCGGCGGCCGATCTTGATCATGTCGCCGATGCGGCGGGTGTTGGTCGGCTCGCCGACCAGGCAGTCGTCCAGCCCCTCGCGTTTCTCCTTCAGCCAGCCGAGCATCTTGACGGTACCGTTGACGGCGTCGGCTTCCTCGTCGCCGGTGATCAGCAGGCTGATCGAGCCCTTGAAGCCGCGCCGGCGCGCGGTCAGGAACCGCTCGACCGCGGCGACGAAGGCGGCAATCGCGGTCTTCATGTCGGCGGCACCGCGGCCGTAGAGCCGGTCGCCCTTGATCACGGCGGCGAACGGATCGACCGACCAGCCACCGGGGTTGCCGACCGGCACCACGTCGGTGTGGCCGGCGAAGCAGAAGTTCGGCGCCCGGTCGCCGAGGCGGGCGTAGAGGTTGTCGACGCGGGCGAAGCCGGCCTCCTCGAACGGCAGCCGGTGGCAGGCGAACCCGAGCTTCTCGAGCGCCGCCTCGAGCACGTCGAGGGCGCCGCCCTCGGCGGGGGTGACGCTCGGGCAGCGGATCAGCGCCTGGCTGAAATCGACGGGGTCCATGGGGACGATTCTTTCCAGCCGCCGCTCAATCGCGGAGCAGATCGTTGATCGAGGTCTTGGAGCGGGTCTTCTCGTCCACACGCTTGACGATGACGGCGCAATAGAGCGAGGGACCGGCCGTGCCGTCGGCGAGCGGGCGGCCGGGCATGGCTCCCGGCACCACGACCGAATAGGCCGGCACGCGGCCGTAGAGGACCTTGCCGGTGGCGCGCTCGACGATGCGGGTCGAGGCGCCGATGTAGACGCCCATCGACAGCACCGAGCCCCGCTCGACGACGATCCCCTCGGCGACCTCGGAGCGGGCGCCGACGAAGCAGTCGTCCTCGATGATCACCGGGCCGGCCTGCAGCGGCTCTAGCACTCCGCCGATGCCGGCGCCGCCAGAGATGTGGCAATTTTTCCCGACCTGCGCGCAACTGCCGACCGTCGCCCAGGTGTCGACCATGGTCCCGGAATCGACGTAGGCGCCGAGATTGACGAAGCACGGCATCAGGATCACCCCGGGCGCGATGTAGGCCGAATGGCGCACCACGCAGTCCGGGACGGCGCGGAAGCCGGCCTTGCGGAAGCGCTGGGCGCTCCAGCCGTCGAACTTCGACGGTACCTTGTCGAACCACTTAGACTTGCCGGGGCCGCCGGCGATCAGGCGCGAGTCGTTGAGGCGGAACGACAGCAGCACCGCCTTCTTCAGCCACTGGTTGACCCGCCAAACGCCTGCCTTCTTCTCGGCCACCCGGGCCTTGCCGGAATCGAGGAGCTCGAGCGCCGCCTCGACGGCGTCGCGGACCTTGCCCTTGGTGGCGACGCCGACGGTGTCGCGCGCCTCCCAGGCGGCGTCGATGGTCGCTTGCAGCTTGGACGTGGTCATCGAATCCCCGTCTGTGGCGGATGCCGGCCAGGGCGTCATCGGCAGTTGCGGCGGCGTCCGAAAATGCGTCACGCCGCCCGGGGTGTCAATATGAAGCGGCCGCCGTCAGCTCGCCGAGCCAGCCAGAGAGATCGTCGATCACGTGGTCGGCGACTTGGGCGTCGTTCCCGGCATCCGGCGTCCCGCCCGGCAGCGGCGAGCGCACCCACACCGTGGTCATGCCCATCGCCGCCGCCGGGGCGAGGTTGCGCGCCAGGTCCTCGACCATCACCGTGGTCGTCGGGTTCAACCCGTAGCGGCGGACCAGCGCCTCATATGCCCGGGGCTCGGGCTTCGGCACGTAGTCGGCCTCGACGATGTCGAACACCGCCTCGAAGTGGCGACGCACGGCGAGCCGGTCCATCACCCTGAGAGCGTGATCGGTGGGGCCGTTGGTGAACACGATCTTGCGGCCCTTGAGCCGGGTCAGCGCCGCGTCCAGCGCCGGGTCCGGGGCGACCGGCGCGAGATCGATGTCGTGGACGAATTCGAGGAACGGCCCCGGGTCGATGCCGTGGACGTTCATCAGCCCGCGCATGGTGGTGCCGTGCTCGCGGAAGTAGGTCTTCTGCAGTTTATACGCAGTTTCCGAATCGAGACTCAGGAACTCGGCGATGAACAGGGTCATCCGGCGGTCGACCTGTTGGAACAGGTTGGACGACGCCGGATAGAGGGTATTGTCGAGATCAAATACCCACGCCTCGGCCTCGAAAAGTCGGGTTCTTGCGGCCTTGGTGCGGTCCATGGGACTGTTGAAAAATGCGCCGGGAAAAATGCCCGGGGTCGGGGCCGCCTTGCACCCGCTTCGGCAAGCGCCGGCAAGCGATTCCGGGGTGGCGGGAGCGTTGGCGATACCCTAAACTCCGGGCTACCGACCTTGGGTTTTATCCACCCATCAGGCAAAAAACCAGGGGTTCCTCACGAAATGGCAAAAAATCGCCCTTCCAGCCAGCCGCAGCGTCAAGGCGGGACGGCAGGGTCCGGGAACTCGGGCCAGCCGGTGACGCACGGCCGGCAGGCGTTGCTTGACGGGTTTCCCGGCGCCGCGTTACTGGTCGGCGTCGACGGCGCGGTGGTCGCTGTCAACGCCCGGGCCGCTGGCCTGCAGGCGCTGATCCAGCACAACGCCGCGCCCGACATCAACACCCTGATCGAGACCGCCCACAACGACCGCATGATCGCCGCCGGCGCGGTGACGCTGAAGAGCGCTAAGGGCGAGATCGTCCTCGACATCACGGTCGTGCCTGCGGGCATCGACGGCGAGTTGGTGGTGATGGCCCGCGACCTGACCATGGAGCGCAACTTGCGCACCGCGCTGGTCGATTCGCGACAGCGCTACAAGGACCTGGTGGAGGTTTCCAGCGATTTCTCGTGGGAGGTTAACACAGACGGCAAATTCACCTTCGTCACGCCGAAGGGCGCGCTCGGCTACACGGCGGAAGAACTGGTCGGCAAGAAGGCGGAGGTGTTCGTCATATCGCCGGAGGAGTTTTCGCCGCTGCCGTTCGTCAGCGGCCGGCCGCTCGACGACGTCGAAGTGTGGATGCGCGGCAAGGACGGCTCGACGGCGTGCGTGCTGGTGTCGTGCGTGCCACTGATCACTTCCGAGAACGGCGCCGACAAGTGGAAAGGGACGCGCGGCGTCTGCCGCGACGTCACCGACGAGCGCGAGAATGAATCGGCGCTCGCCCGGGCGCGCCACCGGGAGCAGCACCTCAACTATATCGTCAGCACGATCCGCGACGAGCTCGAGCCCCACAACATGCTGAACGCCGCCGCTGCCGCCACCGCGCGCGCGCTAGGCATGGCCGGATGCCGGATTTACCGGCGGAACGAGCGCGGCGCATTCACGGTCGCCGCCGAGTACGGCAACGTCGAGGGGCTGAAGGAGCTGGACGCGTCGCTGGAATCGATGAAGGCCGGCGAAAACGTAATCGAGCTGACCATCGACAAGTGGCAGGTGCTGGCCACGCCGACGAACTACCGGCACGCGGTCAACGGCGCGCTCAGCATGTGGAAGCCGGCCAACGGTCAGCCGTGGGAGAATGACCACCACATCCTGATCCGCGACGTCGCCAACCAACTCGGCATCGCCAACGAGCAGATCAGTAACCACGAACGCATCGTCAATTTGTCGCGCACCGATGGCATGACCGGGCTCTTGAACCGCCGCGCCTTCTACGAAGAGGAGCTTCCCCGGCGCATCGCGCGCCTCGAGCGCAACCGCGAGAAGGCGGCACTGTTTTACGTGGACATGGACAATTTCAAGGCCGTCAACGACGTCCACGGCCATCAGGTGGGCGACGACGCGATCATGTTCCTGCGCGACCTGCTGATGGAGATGTCGCGCCCCGGCGACGTGATCGCCCGGCTGGGCGGCGACGAGTTCGCGATGTGGCTGGACGGGGTCACCCCGCAGGTCTCCGAGAACCGGGCAGGCCGCCTGATCGAGGCGAGCAAGACCTTGCGGAAGTTCTCGGGCAGTCCGGAAAAGCCGCTCGGCGTCTCGGTCGGCGTCGCCATATTCGATCCCAAGGACAACGAGCCGTTGGAGGACTTGCTTGCCCGAGCGGATGCTGCCATGTATGCGGTCAAGAAAGCCGGCAAGGGGGGATTCCAGATGGCCGTTCCGGCCGGAACGCCGCTTGCCGCGCCCGAAGGCGGCAAGACCAAGTAGGCACATCGGCCGTGAGCCCGGAAATCCTCAACCAGAAAAACCTCAGCTACGAGCAGGCGAAGGAATTAGCGCGCCACGCGGATCCGCGGGTGCGCCAGAAGCTGGCGGCGCGCGAGGACCTAAAGCCGGAAATCCTCTACTACCTGGCCGAGGACTCGTCCGCCGAGGTGCGCAAGACGGTAGCCCGCAACAAGGCGGCGCCGCGCCAGACGGACATCCTGCTCGCCAAGGACAACGACGCCAGCGTGCGCAGCGGGCTGGCCGCCAAGATCGCCCGCGTGGCGCCGGGGCTGACCGCCGACGAGCAGGACAAGGCCCGCCGCGCCACCTACGAGGCCCTCGATCTGCTAGCCAAGGACCAAATCACCAAGGTCCGGCAAATCCTCTCCGAGGCGTTGAAGAACGTCGCCAACGCGCCGCCCGAGGTGATCAGGACGCTGGCTACCGACTCGGCGCTCGAGGTCTGCGCGCCGATCCTCGAATTCTCGCCGGTGCTCACCGACGAGGACCTGCTGGAGATTATCGCCGCCACCCCGACGCAAGGCGGGCTGAATGCGATCTCGAAGCGCGCCAACGTCTCCGAGAGCGTCGCTGATGCTATCGTCGGCACTAACGATGTCAGCGCCGTCGCCGATTTGTTGTCCAACGACAGCGCCCAGATCCGAGAAGCGACGCTCGACGACCTGATCAACCGTGCGCCCGACATCAAGCTGTGGCACGCACCGCTGGTCGGGCGCCAAAAGTTGCCGAAGGGGGCCGCCACGCGGCTGGCCCATTTCCTGGCTGACAACATGCTCGACGCGCTGCAGGCGCGTGCCGACCTTGACGCCGATACGCTAAGCGCCGTCAAGGCCGTCGTCCAGCGGCGGATCGGCGACGACGGGATCGACAAGATCCAGATCAAGGAGGTCGACGCGGCGCAGGACTTCCTGTCCGTGGAGCCGCCGATCACCATGGTCAAGCGCATGTACGAGAACAACAAGCTGGACACCGGCGTCATCGTGAAAGCTCTGAATTCCGGCGATCATTCGTTCGTGTTCGCGGCGCTGGTGGTGCGCAGCGGCCTCGATCCGATGGTGGCGAAGCGCATCTTCATCGAGAAGAGCGCCAAGGGCATCATGGCGCTGGCATGGAAGGCGCAACTGCCCGGCAAGATGGCGACGCACCTGCAACAGCGGATGGGGCGGATCGCGCCTTCCGAAGTCATCAAGGCCACCGGCGACGCCTACCCGATGAAGAACGACGAGATGACCTGGCAGATCGAATTCTTCACCGACCTTTGTTCGAAGGGAGCGGTCTGAACGGGCCGGAGGAACTGAAATGGATACCTGGTTCAGGAACCTGTTCAAAGGCGGGTCGGGAACCAAGTCCATTTCCTACCAAACGGCCCGGAAGCTGGCCCGCGACACGAACCCGGCGGTGCGCCGCGAGTTGGCCGGCCGCGACGACGTGGCGCCGGAAATCCTGTTCTTCCTTGCCGACGATCCGGAGCCCGAGGTGCGCCAAGCCATCGCCGCCAACCAGGCGTCGCCGGCGCACGCCGACCGGGTGCTGGCCGGCGACGCCGATCAGGAGGTGCGCGGCGCGCTGGCGGAGAAGATCGCGCGATTGGCGCCGGGGCTTTCCGCCGACGTTCGGGACAAGGTCGGACGGCTGGCCCACGACACCCTGGAAGCGCTCGCCCGCGACCAGGTGACGCGGGTGCGCCGCATCCTCGCCGAAGCCCTGAAGGACGTCGCCCACGCGCCGCCCGAGGTGATCCGGCGCTTGGCCCGGGACGCCGAGGCCGAGGTGTCGTCGCCGGTGCTGCAGTTCTCGCCGCTTCTCACCGACGCCGATCTCTTGGAGATCATCGCCAGCAACCCGGTCTCGGCCCGCCTGTGCGCAATCTCCAGGCGCGACGGCGTCAACGCGCCAGTGGCCGACGCCATCGCCGGCAGCAACGACACGGCGGCGATCGGGGCGCTGCTCGCCAACCCGACGGCGCAAATCCGCGAACAGGTGCTCGATCAATTGATCGACCGCGCGGAATCGGTGGAAATCTGGCACGTGCCACTGGTCCACCGGCCGCGGCTGCCGGCAGGGGCGGTGGCGAAGCTGGCCCGCTTCGTCGCCGACGGCCTGCTCAAGGCGTTGCAGGACCGCCGCGACCTGACGCCAAAGACGATGGACGAGGTCCGCCGCATCGTCGACCGGCGGCTGAGGCGAAAAGGCCCGCACTCAGCTGGCGCCGACGGCGCCAGCCCGGAGGACGCGTTGAAGATGGCGATCGAGCTGCAGTGCGCCGGCAAGCTCGACGAGCCGATGATCGGCAAGGCGGTGCGGACCGGCGATCGCGAATTCGCCATCGCAGCGCTGGCAGTCCGCTCAGGCCTGCCGGCCGACCTCATCCGCAAGGTGGTCGGCGAGCGCAACGCCAAGGGCATGGTTGCCATCACCTGGAAGGCGGGGTTCAGCGCCAAGCTGGCTGAAACGCTGCAATTGCGGCTGGCGCAAGTCAATCGCCGCGACATCCTGGCCGCCGACGGCGCAAACTATCCACTTGCCATCGCGACGCTGGAATTCCAGATCGACTTTCTCCGGAAAGCCGGCTGACCGGCGACCGCGCGGCGCGAACGGACGGCGCCGTCGGGCGTTCCTCAATCGGGGCGAATCAGCGTGCCGGCGCCGCCGGCGGTGAACAACTCGACCAGGACCGCATGCGGCACCCGGCCATCGATGATGACGGCGCCGTCGGCGTCGCCGGCCAGCGCCGCCAGGCAGGTCTCGATCTTCGGGATCATGCCGCCCGATATGGTGCCGTCCGCCATCAGCGCCTTGGCCTCCGTGGCGGTCATCTCGGAAATCAGCTGACCTTTCTTGTCGAGCACGCCGACGACGTCGGTCAGCACCAACAGGCGCTTGGCGCCGACGGCGCCGGCGATGGCGCCGGCGACGGTGTCGGCGTTGATGTTCAGCGTCTCGCCCTCGGGGCCGACGCCGATCGGCGCGATTACTGGGGTGATGTCGGATTCGTCGAACAGCGCCAGGATGTGCGGATTGATCGCAGTCGGCTCGCCGACTAGGCCGAGGTCGAGGACCTGCTCGATGTTGGAGTTCGGGTCGCGAACGGTACGCTTCAGCTTGTCGGCCTTGATCAGGTTGCCGTCCTTGCCTGACAGCCCGATGGCGAAGCCGCCGGCGGCGTTGATGGCGGTGACGATCTGCTTGTTGATCGAGCCCGACAGCACCATCTCGACGACGTTGACGGCCTTCTCGTCGGTGATCCGGAGGCCGTCGACGAACTCGCTCTTGATCCTGAGCCGCTTCAGCATCTGCTGGATCTGCGGGCCGCCACCGTGGACGACGATCGGGTTGATGCCGATCTGCCTGAGCAGCACGATGTCGCGGGCGAACAACTTCGACAGTTCGGGGTCGCCCATGGCGTGGCCGCCGTACTTGATAACGAACGTCTCACCCGCGTGCCGGCGCATATAGGGCAGCGCTTCGGACAGCACCTTGGCCTGGCCGAGCCAATCCTGAGCGGCCGGCGTCGGCGCCGGGATCGGCGCGGGGTTCGGATTCGGGTTCGGTTTGTTCGTCATGGCGGGGAACCTAGCTTAGTTTGGCCCGCGCCGCCAGCGTCGCCAGCGCCGCCCTGAGCTCCGGAATGCCCCGGCCGTCGCGGGCGGAGGTGGCGAGGATCTCGGGATGGGCCGCCGTATGCCGGGCAAGCTCGATCTTCACCTCCTGGAGGCGGGCCTCGAGCGCCGGCGGCTTCACCTTGTCGCACTTGGTCAACACCACCTGGTAGGAAACCGCAGCGCCGTCTAGCGCCGCCATCATGTCGCGGTCGGCGGACTTGATGCCGTGTCGGGCGTCGATGAGGAGACAGGCGCGGCGCAGCCCGGCGCGCTCCCGTAGATAGGCGTCGATCAGCCAGGTCCAGCGCTTGACCCGGGCCCTCGGTGCATGGGCGTATCCGTAGCCGGGAAGGTCGGCGAGAATCAGCCGCCCGCCGAGCTTGAAGAAATTGATCTCGCGGGTGCGACCGGGCGCATTCGACGTGCGGGCCAGCGTCGCGCGGCCGGTGAGCGCGTTCAACAGGGTTGACTTGCCGACGTTGGAACGGCCGGCGAAGGCGACCTCGGGAATCCCGGTATCCGGGATATGTTCGACGGCGGCGGCGCCGGTGACAAACTCGCAAACCTGCGCGAACAGTCGCCGCCCGTCCTCCAGGGCCTCGGCGTCGGCGGCGCCGGTCTCGCTTTTGCTTGGCGCTGGTCGAGGCACGGCTTCACCCACCTTATTTCAAGGCATCTCCCGGCTTGATGCCCATGCGCCGCATGATCACCCACTGCTGCAACATGCTGAGGATGTTGTTCCACGTCCAATAGATCACGAGGCCGGCCGGGAACTGCGCCAAGAGGAAGGTGAACATCACCGGCAGGAACAAGAAGATCTTGGCCTGCATCGGGTCGGTCGGCTGTGGGTTCAGCTTCTGCTGCAGGTACATGGTGATGCCCATGACCAGCGGCCACGCGCCGACCATCAGGAAGTCGGGCGGCGCCCACGGGATCAAGCCGAACAGGTTGAAAAGGCTGGTCGGGTCGGCCGCCGACAGGTCCTTGATCCAACCGTAGAACGGCGCATGCCGCATCTCGATGTTGACGAACAGCACCTTGTAGAGCGCGAAGAACACCGGAATCTGAATCAGGATCGGCAGGCAGCCGGAGGCCGGGTTGGCCTTCTCGCGCTTGTAGAGCGCCATCATCTCCTCGTTCATCTTCATCTTGTCGCTCTCGAAGCGCTCGCGGATCTTCACAATCTCGGGCTGCAGCTTCTTCATCTTGCTCATCGCCACATAGGATTTGTTGGCGAGCGGGAAAAACACCAGCTTGATGAACACGGTCAGGAGAATGATGGCGATGCCGAAGTTCTTGACGTGCTCGTTGATGTAGAGCAGCGCGTAGAAGATCGGCTTGGTCAGGAAATAGAACCAGCCGAAATCGATGGCCAGGTCGAAACGGTCGATCTTGAGCGCCGTTTCGTAGTCGTCCATCAGCTGCACCTCCTTGGCGCCGGTGAACAGACGGTTCTGCGCCTGGCTGCTGCCGCCGGGCGGGACGGTCAGCTGCGGGCTCAGGTAGTCGACTTGGTAGATGTCGTCGCGATTTTCCTTGCGGTGCACATAACGGGTGTTGACCTCCGTCGCCTGGTCGGGCACCAGGGCGGCCAGCCAATACTTATCCGTGATGCCGATCCAACCGCCCTTGGCGGTGCCGGTGATCTGGCCTTTTTCCCGCAGGTCCTCGTAGGTGATCTCGGTGAGCTTGCCGTTGCCGACGCCGTAAGGGCCTTCGTGCAGGATGTAGAAGCCGGTCGTCTTCGGCGTGCCGCGCCGGGAGATCAGCCCGTAGGGGAAGAGCGCTGCCGGCTTGGTGCCGGCGTTCTCGACCTTATCGGTGACCGTGAACATGTAGTTCTTGTCGATGGCGTAAGTGCGGGTGAACTTCAGCCCGCGGCCGTTGTCCCAGGTCAGCGTCACCGGGCGTTCCGCGGTCAGCCGATTGGCGTCCGCCTGCCACCGGGTGTCGCCGCCGGGCACCGGCTGGCCGTCGCCGGACACCCAGCCGAACTCGGCGAAGTAAGCGTTGTCGGCGCCGTGCGGGACCAAGAGCACGATTTCCGGGCTCTTGCGGTCGATTCCCTCGCGGTAATCGGGGAGCGTCAGATCGTCGATGCGGCCGCCGACTAACGAGATCGAGCCGTGGAGCCTGGGGGCCGCGATCCGGATGCGCGGCTGGGCGGTCAACAGCGCGGCGCGGGACTTGGCTACGTCGGCGGCGGTTGGCGCCGTCGGCTGCGGGATGCCGGGCGCCGGCTTGGCCGCCGGCGCCGCGCCGGGAGTCGGCACCGCCCCCGGCTTGCCATCGGGCGCCGTCTGCTCGGCCTTTTGCGGCACGCCCGATGGCGGCACCGGCTTCTTCGGGCCGAACACGTCGAAGGCGAGCAGGATGGCGATCGACAGCACTATCGCCAGGATCATGTTGCGATTGTCGATCATGCGCTGCGCCCGTGGTTGTCCGAAAAGGATACGATTGCCGGCCGCCGTCAGCCGTGCCGCTCGGCCGCGCAGCGGTGAGAATGGCGGGATTTGTCGCCAGCAGCCGGCGGCACCGGGTCGACGCCGTCGCCGCCCCACGGATGGCAGCGGAAAATGCGCTTCAGCGCCAGCCAGCTACCGGCCAGCGGCCCATGTTCGGCGATCGCCTGGCGGGCGTACTCCGAGCAGCTCGGGTAATAACGGCAGCTTCCGGGCAACACCGGCGCCACCAGAAGCTGATAGGCGCGGATGGTCCAACCCATAAGCACGCCCAGGAACGCCGCCGCCGCTGTCATCGTCATCCTGCCCAACACCGCGATCCCGTCAGTCATGATAGGCGCCGAGCTTCCTCAACGCCGTCTCCAGGTCCCCGATCAGCGCCGTGAACGGCCGCTTCAGCGTCGCCACCCGGCCGATCAGCACGAAGTCCTGATCGTCGGCGGCATGCCGCGGCATCACCCGTTCGGCCGCCGCCCTGAGCCGCCGCCGGGCCCGGTTGCGCTGGACCGCGGAGCCGACCTTGCGGCTGACGGTGTATCCGACGCGAAGCCCGGCCTCCGGACCGCTGGCCGGCGCCGCGCAGTCGCGGCGCAACGCCTGCAGGATCAAGCCGGGGGCCACCCACTTCCGGCCCTCCGCCGCGATCCGCAAAAACTCCCGTCGCCGCTTCAGCCGCAACACCGGGGCGGACTCGACATGGAAGACAAGGGGCGGGGAAGACCACTGCGATCGGCGGGCGACGTCACGCCGAGAGACGCTTCCGCCCCTTGGCGCGGCGGCTGGCGAGAACCCTGCGGCCACCGACCGACGCCATGCGTTTGCGGAATCCATGCCGGCGCTTACGGATAAGTTTGCTCGGCTGATAAGTGCGTTTCACGGGTGACCTCCGGCGAATAGAGAGCCCGCTGTATACGGTGTTGGCCTCGCGAAGTCAACGCCGGGGGAAGCCTCGCGGAGGCGGAAATCCGGCCCGTTCCGGGGGTGGGGAAAACCCGTCGAGCGGCGGACGGCAGCCCGTCACACGTTCACGCAATGTTTACCGCCGGCGCCGCCAACACGCGAAGATGCGGTTGCCGAAGCAGCGGCGATCACCTTATATGACCGGCGCAAACATCGCCGAAACCATCACCGGGCGGGACGCTTACGGTATCGCGATCCCCGCCCACGGCCGGACCTCGGCGGCGATTAACAGGAGTGCCGTCGCCATGACCGGAACCGACCATCACCCACGCGACGACAAGCCCCGGAAATCCGCGGCGACACACATACTGCCGCTGGTCGCGGTCGGCATCGCCATCGCGCTCGTGTTCGCGCTCGATCTCGACCGCTATCTCAGCTTCGAGTCGCTGAAGTCGCACCGGCAAACGGCCCTCGATTGGTACGGGAAGAACCCGGTTCTCGCCGTGCTCGGCTTCATGGCCGTATACGCGCTGGTAGTGGCGTTGTCGGTGCCAGGCGCGATCTGGCTGACGCTGACCGGCGGCTTCCTGTTCGGAACCGTCGCCGCCACCATCTACGTGGTCGTCGCGGCAACCATTGGCGCGCTCGGCATCTTCCTGATCGCCCGTTACGCGCTGGCCGACTTCTTCCACGACAAGACCGGCGGGATCGGCGCGAAGATGGAGGCGGGCTTCCGGGAAAACGCGCTGTCATACCTGCTGGTGTTGCGGCTGGTGCCACTGTTCCCGTTCTGGCTGGTCAATCTGGTGCCGGCGCTGCTCGGCGTGCCGGCCAGGACATTCTTCATCGGCACGTTCCTCGGCGTCATCCCGGGCACGGCGGTGTTCTGCAGCGTCGGCAACGGCCTCGGCGTGATCTTCGACTCCGGCGGTCGGCCCGATCTCGGCATCATCTTCAAGCCTGAAATTCTAGGGCCGCTGCTGGCGCTGGCGGCGCTGTCGCTGGTGCCGGTCATCTACAAGCGGATCAAGGCATCGAAAGGCAAGGCAGGGTGAATGCCATGAGCAGGGATCTCACCGTCGACATCTGCGTCATCGGCGCCGGCTCAGGCGGGCTTTCGGTGGCCGCCGGCGCGTCGCAGATGGGCGCGCGCGTGGCGCTGATCGAAAAGGGCAAGATGGGTGGCGACTGCCTGAACTACGGCTGCGTGCCGTCGAAGGCGATGCTGGCTGCGGGCCACGCCGCCGAGGCGCACCGCCGGAGCACCCGCTTCGGCATCGGCTCTGATGCACCGGACATCGACGCCAAGGGCGTGTTCGGCCACATCCACGGCGCCATCGCCGCCATCGCCCCCAACGATTCGGTCGAGCGGTTCGAAGGCCTCGGCGTCAAGGTGATCCAGGCGCAAGGCCGCTTCACCGGGCCGGCCGAGGTGACTGCGGACGACACCCGCATCGCGGCGCGCCGCTTCGTCGTCGCCACCGGCTCGTCGGCGTTCGTGCCGCCGATTCCCGGCCTCAAGGACGCCGGCTACCACACCAACGAAACCGTCTTCTACGCCGATAGGTTGCCCAGTCACCTGATCGTCGTCGGCGGCGGTCCGATCGGCATCGAGCTGGCGCAGGCGCACCGGCACCTCGGCGCCAAGGTGACGGTGCTGGAGCTGTTCACGGTGATGCCCAAGGACGATCCGGAGCTGGTCGATGTGGTGCGCCGGCAACTGCATGAGGACGGTATCGAGATCATGGAAGGCATCACCATCACTCGCGTCGAGAAGACGCGCGCCGGCGTCGCCGTCGTGTTGAGGACGTCCGGCGACACTGCCGAACGGCGGATCGAGGGCTCCGACATCCTGGTCGCCACCGGCCGGCGCGCCAACGTCGACGGACTGGACCTGGAAAAAGCCGGCATCCGCTACTCGCCGAAGGGGATCGAGGTCGATGCCCGGCTCCGCACATCCAACAAGCGCGTGTTCGCCATCGGAGACGTCGCCGGCGGCTTGCAGTTCACCCACGTGGCCGGCTACCACGCCGGCATCGTCATCAAGAACGCGCTGTTCCGGCTGCCGGCCAAGGTCGACACCCGCGCCGTGCCGTGGGTGACCTTCACCACGCCGGAGCTGGCGCAGGTCGGCCTGACCGAGGCCGAGGCGGGGAAGACGACGGACGCCATCCGCATCCTGCGCTGGCCCTACCACGAGAACGACCGCGCCCAGGCCGAGGGCGCGATCGAGGGCATGATCAAGGCGGTGGTGACGCCGAAGGGCAAAATCCTCGGCTGCGGCATCGTCGGCGCGCACGCCGGCGAGCTGATCCAGACCTGGGTGCTGGCGATCAGCCAGGACGTCAAGATCGGCGCCATCGCGCAGATGATCGCGCCCTACCCGACCCTGGGCGAGGTGTCGAAGCGCGCCGCCGGCAGCTTCTACACGCCGCAGCTGTTCAGCGAGCGCACGCGCAAGATCGTCCGCTTCCTCGCCCGCTTCGGCTGACCGGCCGCCGCGTATGGGCGGGGCGGCCGATCTGGGTTAAGCTTCCGACCATGGCCGAAACGTCGCCGCATCGCCCCGGTTTTCTGCGCAGCCTGTCGTTCCGTCTGCTGCTGCTGACGATCTTCTTCGTGATGCTGGCGGAGTTCCTGATCTGGGCGCCGTCGGTGGCGCGCTACCGCAAGGTCTATCTCGAGGAGAACATCGTCCGCGGGCATCTCTCCATGATCGCCCTCGAAACGATGCCGGAGGAACCGGTGGCCAAGGCGCTGGAGCAGGCGCTGCTGTTCCACACCAACGCCTATTCCATCGTCCTCGACCGGCCCGAGCGGCGGTCGCTGATGGTGTCGAAGGAAATGCCGCCGAAGGTCGACTTGGTCGTCGATCTGCGCCAGGGCAGCTTCTTCGGCTTCATCGAGGACGCGTTCATCGCGCTCGCCCAGACGCGCAACCGTGTCGTCCGCGTCATCGGCATCTCGCCGAAGGATCCCAAGGTGACGGTCGAGGCGCTGCTCGACGAAGCGCCGATGCGCGCGGCGATGTGGGACTATTCGGGGCGCATCTTCAACCTCTCGATCGTGATTTCGCTGTTCACCGCCGGCCTCGTCTATCTCAGCCTGCAGCTGCTGCTGGTGGTGCCAATGCGCCGCATTACCGAGAGCATGGCCCGGTTCCGCCGGGCGCCCGAGGACAGCACCCGCATGATCACCGCCAGCGCGCGCATCGACGAGGTCGGCATCGCCGAGCGCGAGTTGGCGGTGATGCAGAAGGAATTGCGCGCGGCGCTGCAGCAGAAGACGCGGCTTGCCGCCCTCGGCGCCGCCGTCGCCAAGATCAATCACGACCTTCGCAACAGCCTGGCGACCGCGGTGCTGGCATCCGACAAGCTGGCCGACATCGACGATCCGGAGGTCAAGCGGGTGGTGCCGCGGCTCTTCAAGTCCATCGACCGGGCGGTGACCCTGTGCAGCCAGACCCTCAACTTTGTCAGCGACGCCGACGTCCATCTCGTGCTCAGCCGCTTTCCGCTAAAGGAGCTGGTCGAGGAAGCGGGGACGGCGGTGAAGGTGATCGACGACAAGGGCCGCGGGCTCGAATGGCGCAACGAGGTCGCCGAAGGGATCGCGCTCGAAGCCGACCGCGGCCAGCTTTTCCGGGTGCTCAGCAACCTCGGCCGCAATGCCCTCGAGGCCGGCGCTGGCGCGGTGCGCGTCGGCGCCCGTCGCGACGGCCACTGGATCGTCATCGAGGTCGCCGATGACGGCCCCGGCTTGGCGCCGGCGGCGCGGGCAAAGCTGTTCCAGCCATTCGCCGGCTCGGCCAAGGACGGCGGCACCGGGTTGGGGCTGGCGATCGTCCGCGACATCGCCCGTGCCCATGGCGGCGACGTGGCGCTGGTGGAGGCCGAGGGGCAAGGCAAGGGCGCGACTTTCCGCCTGACCCTGCCGGCCGACCGTGGAGACGTCACATGAGCCACCAGTGGAACCCCGGCCAATACCTGAAATTCGCCGGCCATCGCCTGC
>JACPJY010000102.1 GCA_016187325.1 Rhodospirillales bacterium
CCGGAGGCCTCAGTAGCGGCGATATCGGTCACCGGGCTGGCGCTGGCGGCGCTGTTCGTGCTGGCGTGGACGCTGGGGGTTCACGCCGGCGCCCATAGGACCGCCGAGTTGCTGTACCAAGCCGCCGACGATTCCCGCGACGGCCTATTGATCACCGACGCGAATGGCCGCTTCGTCTACGCCAACCTCGCCTTCCACCGGCTGTTCCACCGCGCTGCCGAAGCCGGCGGCGGCGGCAAGGTGACGTCGCTCGACGCCATCGCGCGGGCGCTCGTCGGCGACGAGGCGGCTACGGCCGAGTTCCGGCGTCTGGCGGCGCAGGCCAAAACCGGGATCGCGGCGCGCGCCGAGATCGCCATCGCCGGCGGGGCGGGCGCAAATCCCGGCACCGACCCGGCGGCTATCGAGTGGCGCCGGCTCAGCGTCAGCCCGCTCGCCGATCCCGCCGGCGGCGCCCTGTGGCGGGTTGAGGACGTGACCGCCAACCGCGAGGTCGACGCCGTCCGCCGCGCCCAGGAATCGAGCCTCGCCGATTTCCTCGACCTGCTGCCGGTCGGCTTCTTCTCCGCCGACGGCGACGGCCGGCTCCGCTACGCCAACCAGACGCTCGCCGCTTGGCTCGGCGCCGGCGCCGACGAGATGGCGGCGCGGCCGCTCGACGATTTCCTCGCCCCCGGAACCGCCCGGCCGGCCCTCGACGAGGCGGCCCGGCTCCTCACCTTTCGCCGCCGTGACGGCGGCATCTTCAAGGCCTGGGTGACGCAGACGGCGCGCCGGGGATCGGGGACGGGTGCCGGCGCCGCCGGCTACAGCCGCTCGGTGGTGCTGCGCGACGCCGACTGGCGGCACACCGGCGAGACCCGCGGCGGCGACGCCGAGGGCGGGCCGGAGATTCGCCTCCACTGGCTGTTCGACGAGGCGCCGGTCGGCATCGTGCTGCTCGATCTCGACGGCAACATCGCCGAGTGCAACCGCGCCTTTCTCAAGTTGGTCGGCCTGCATCCGGAGGCGCTGATCGGCGCGCCGTTCACCGACTGTATCGCGCAGGAGGACCGGGGCGACATCGCGGCGCAGTTGTCCAAGGTGGTGATGGGCGCGGCCAAGGCGACCCACATGGAGGTGCGGATGCCCGGCGCCGGCGGCCGCCAGCTCGCCACCTCGCTCTACGCCAGCCGGCTCGAGAACGCGCTCGGCGAGCTTTCCGGCCTGGCGCTGCACTTCATCGACACCACCGAGCAGAAGAATTTGGAAGTCCAATTCGCCCAGTCGCAGAAGATGCAGGCGATCGGGCAGTTGGCGGGCGGCGTCGCCCACGACTTCAACAACCTGCTCACCGCCATGATCGGCTTCACCGATCTCCTGTTGGCCCGCCACGGCCCCGACGATCCGTCGTTCGCCGACATCCAGCAGATCCAGCAGAACGCCAACCGCGCCACCAACCTGGTGCGTCAGCTGCTGGCGTTCTCGCGCAAGCAGACGCTCGCCCCGGTCAGGCTGGACGTGGCCGAGGCCCTCAACGACCTGTCGCACCTGCTGGGCCGGCTGATCGGCGAGAAGATCGAGCTGAAACTCGAACACGGCCGCGAGCTCAGGCCGGTGCGCGTCGACCGCGGCCAGTTCGACCAGGTGATCGTCAATCTGGCGGTCAACGCGCGCGACGCCATGCCCCGCGGCGGCCGGCTCACCATCCGCACCTCGACCTTCAAGCTGAACGTCGCCGTGCAGCGCGGCCACGACCTGGTGCCGCCCGGCCGCTACGTGCTGATCGAGGTCGTCGACACCGGCACCGGCATCAGGAAGGAGGACATGGAGCGCATCTTCGAGCCGTTCTTCTCGACCAAGGAGGTCGGCGCCGGGACGGGGCTCGGGCTTTCCACCGTCTACGGCATCGTCCATCAGCACGGCGGCTTCATCTTCGTCGATTCGGCGCCGGGCGAGGGCGCCACGTTCTCGATCGTGCTGCCCGAGTACCACGAGGACGCCAAGCAGGCGGCGGCCAAGGCGGTCGCCAGGCCGGCGGCGGCGGAGCCGGCCGACCTCACCGGCGCCGGCACCGTGCTGCTGGTCGAGGATGAGGACGCGGTGCGCATGTTCGGGGCCCGGGCGCTGCGCAACAAGGGCTACAAGGTGCTGGAGGCGACCAACGGCGAGGGGGCCCTCGACGTCATCAACGCCACCGACGAGCCGATCGACCTCCTGATCTCCGACGTGGTGATGCCGGGCATCGACGGCCATACGCTCGTCCGCCTGGTCCGCCACGAGCGGCCCGGCGTGAAGGTGATCCTGATGTCGGGTTATGCCGAGGACGCGTTCCGCGACGAGATCAGCCGCGACCCGTCGATCCAGTTCCTGGCCAAGCCGTTCAGCCTCAAGGGGCTGGCGTCCAAGGTCAAAGAGGTGATGGCCGGCAAGGCGCCGGCGGCGTGATTCGCGAACGCCGTCGCGGTAACATTCCTCCAACGGCAGTGGAAGGCAAGCCGCCGCGTTGAACGCTGCGATGGGAACGCGGCGGGTGAGGGACGGGAGACATGAAGGCGGCAGCGGAGCGGAGCATCGTCTGGTCGGATGATTTCCTGATCGGCATCGAGGAAATCGACTACGAGCACCGGCGTCTCGTCGACGACATCAACAAGTTGCACCGTGAACTGCTCGATCATGTCGACATGGAGCGGATCGAAAACACGCTCGGCCGCATCCACGCCCGCATGCAGGCTCACTTCGCGCTCGAGGAGCACGTCATGGTGTCCCATGGATACCCCCACTACCCGGAACACAAGGCGGAACACGAGCGGCTTCTGGACGAATATACGGAACTCATGACCAAGTTCGAGAGGGGTCCGAACCTCGTTGACCAGGAGGCCATGGAGAACATGCTTCGCCGATGGATAGTCGGCCACATCCTCACCAGCGACAAGAAGATGAGCCTGATGGTCACCAGTGGCAGGCGGCCATGACTAGGTCGTGTACCCATAACCGCGTCATTCCGGACACGACCTTCCTCCAAATCCTGGTCCCCGCTTTCGCGGGGATCAAATTTGGCAAGGAAGGTCAGTGATCCGGAATCCAAGGCTGCCGCCTCGCGTACCGCCATTCTGGATTCCGGATCGCAAGGCTCGCAGCCCGAAAACCTGCGGTTTTCGGGCTCGCCTAACGTCCGGAATGACGATCATCCTCGGTTATGAGTCCACAACCTAATTGGGAAGGAAGCGAAGGAAGCGGCGGCCGACAAGACGCCGGCCACCTAGCGGCGGGCCCCAACGCGGCCTGGCGGGAGCCGAAACCCCGCCAAAAAAACAGCCAAAAAAACGAGAACATTGCGCGAATGAGAACGATAATAATCGTTCTTGTTCAACTAGTTATAAAAATCCCTTGCCAACGAGAACAAATCATGCACATTGGGGGCGTTTGCAACCCCAAATCGCCTATGAAATAAGAAAGGTCAGCGCCATGTCGGAATCACCGTTGCGTCTCGTCGAGAAAGAGAAGGAGAGCGTGGACAAGAACAAGGCTCTCGAAGCCGCCGTCACCCAGATCGAGCGCGCCTTCGGCAAAGGCTCGATCATGCGGCTCGGCCAGCGCGCCGTGGTCGAGACCGAGGTGGTGCCGACCGGCTCCATCAGCCTCGACATCGCGCTTGGCATCGGCGGCCTGCCGCGCGGCCGGGTGGTCGAAATCTACGGCCCCGAGAGCTCCGGCAAGACGACCCTCGCCTTGCACGCGGTCGCCGAGGCCCAAAAGCGCGGCGGCACCTGCGCCTTCATCGACGCCGAGCACGCCCTCGACCCGTCTTATGCGAAAAAGCTCGGCGTCAACGTCGCCGACCTCTTGATCTCGCAGCCCGACGCCGGCGAGCAGGCGCTCGAGATCGCCGACACCCTGGTGCGCTCTGGCGCCGTCGACGTCCTCGTGATCGATTCGGTGGCGGCCCTGGTGCCGCGCGCCGAGCTCGAAGGCGAGATGGGCGACCAGCACGTCGGCCTGCAGGCCCGCCTGATGAGCCAGGCGCTGCGCAAGCTGACCGCCTCGGTGGCCAAGTCCAAGACCACCATCATCTTCATCAACCAGATCCGCATCAAGATCGGCGTCATGTTCGGCAATCCGGAGACCACCACCGGCGGCAACGCGCTCAAGTTCTATTCCTCGGTGCGCATGGAAATCCGCCGCATCGGCGCCATCAAGGAGCGCGACGAGGTGGTCGGCAACCTGACCCGCGTCAAGGTGGTCAAGAACAAGCTGGCGCCGCCGTTCAAGATGGTCGAGTTCGACATCATGTACGGCGAGGGCATCTCCAAGGTCGGCGAGTTGCTCGACCTCGGCATCAAGGCCGGCATCGTCGAGAAGTCCGGCTCGTGGTTCTCCTACAACTCCGAGCGCATCGGCCAGGGCCGCGAGAACGCCAAGGCGTACCTGAAGCAGAATCCCCAGGTGGCGGCCCAGATCGAGGCGATGATCCGCCAGAACGCGGGCCTGATCTCGAACGGCCTGATGGCAGGCGCTGACGAGGCTGCGGCCACGGCCAGCGATGCCGACGCGGACACGGCTGCTGACACGGGCGTTGCCGCCAAGGGCAAGCCCGGCAAGGCCGCCGTCGACTAGCGCTCCCCGCCGATAACGATCCCCCGATGGACCCCCAAAAGTTTACCCAGGGTCCTTCCCGCTACCCGTCTCCCCCGACCGGTCGCCCGACGACGCGGCCCCTTGCCCTTCCCCCGGGCGGGGCCGCGTTCCTTTTCGCCGGCCGCCCCGCGGGATAATCGCCGCCGAACCCCGCCAACGGCGTTTATTTCTTGGGATTCCGCCCCTACATTAGCGGTCGTCGCCGCTGGTGCCGCGCAACGATCCGACCCTGATGTTCACCAACGCCGGCATGGTGCAGTTCAAGAACGTGTTCACCGGCGCCGAGACCCGCGACTACAAGCGCGCCGTCACCTCGCAGAAGTGCGTGCGCGCCGGCGGCAAGCACAACGACCTCGAGAACGTCGGCCATACCGCCCGCCACCACACCTTCTTCGAGATGCTGGGCAATTTCTCGTTCGGCGACTACTTCAAGGAGCTCGCCATCGAGCTGGCCTGGGACCTGGTGACACGGGAATTCGGCCTGCCCAAGGACCGCCTCCTGATCACCGTCCATTCCTCGGACGAGGACGCGGCGGCGCTGTGGAAGAAGATCGCCGGGCTTTCCGACGACAAGGTGCTGCGCATCCCGACCGCCGACAACTTCTGGGCCATGGGCGAGACCGGCCCGTGCGGGCCGTGCTCGGAGATTTTCTACGACCACGGACCGTCGATCCCCGGCGGGCCGCCCGGCAGTCCCGACGCCGAGGGCGACCGCTTCATCGAGATCTGGAACCTGGTGTTCATGCAGTACGAGCAGGTGACGCCGGAGAAGCGCGTCGACCTGCCGAAGCCCTCCATCGACACCGGCATGGGCCTCGAGCGCATCGCCGCCGTGATGCAGGGCACCCACGACAACTACAAGATCGACATGTTCCGCGCCCTGATCGAGGCCTCGGCCGCGGCGTCCCGCACCGACCCGGACGGCCCGCACGGCGTCTCGCACCGAGTGATCGCCGATCATTTGCGCGCCTCCGCGTTCCTGATCGCCGACGGCGTGCTGCCCTCCAACGAGGGCCGCGGCTACGTGCTGCGCCGGATCATGCGCCGCGCCATGCGCCACGCCCACATGATGGGCTGCACCGAGCCCCTGATGTGGCGGCTGGTGCCGGCGCTCGTCATCGAGATGGGGCTGGCCTATCCGGAGCTCAACCGCGCCCAGCCGCTGATCACCGAGACGCTGAAGCTGGAGGAGACCCGGTTCAAGGTCACGCTCGAGCGCGGCCTCCGGCTGCTCGACGAGGCGACTAGGCGCCTCAACAAGGGCGCCGTGCTCGACGGCGACACCGCGTTCAAGCTTTACGACACCTACGGCTTCCCCCTCGACCTCACCCAGGACGCGCTGAAGGCCAAGGGCATGGCCGTCGACGTCAAGGCCTTCGACGCTGCCATGGCGCGCCAGCGCGCCGACGCCCGCAAGGCGTGGGCCGGCTCCGGCGATGCGGCGACGGAAAAGGTGTGGTTCGAGGGCAAGGATGAAGTCGGCTTGAGCGAGTTCCTGGGCTACGAGACGGAATCCGCCGAAGGCCGCGTCGCCGCCATCGTCGTCGGCGGCAAGCGCGTCGAGGAGGCGAACAAGGGCGAGCAGGCGGCCGTCGTCGTCAACCAGACGCCGTTCTACGGCGAATCCGGCGGCCAGGTCGGCGACACCGGCGCCATCGCGTCGGCCGCCGGCGCCAAGCTCGCCGTCGCCGATACCCAGAAGAAGCTCGACGGCGTGTTCGTCCACGTCGGCCGCATGGAGGCCGGCACGCTGAAAGTCGGCGACCAGGTCAGCCTGGCCGTCGACGGCGAGCGCCGCCGCCGCATCCGCGCCAACCACTCGGCGACCCACCTGCTGCACGCGGCGCTTCGCCAACGGCTCGGCGAGCATGTCACCCAGAAAGGCTCGCTGGTGGCGCCCGATCGGCTGCGCTTCGACATCAGCCACCCGAAGGCGGTGACGGCCGACGAGATCGCCGCCGTCGAGGCCGACGTCAACCGGCAGATCGCCCTCAACCGCGACGTGGTCACCCGCCTGATGGAGCCCGAGGCCGCGGTCGAGGCCGGCGCCATGGCGTTGTTCGGCGAGAAGTACGGCGACGAGGTGCGGGTGCTGTCGATGGGGGAGGGAGCGGAAGGCGAACTCACGGACGCGTTCTCGACCGAACTGTGCGGCGGCACCCACGTGCGTCGCACCGGCGACATCGGCGTCTTCAAGGTCGTCTCCGAAAGCGCCGTCGCTGCCGGCGTGCGGCGCATCGAGGCGTTGACCGGCGACGGCGCCGTCGCCTACTTCGCCGCCGCCGCCAACAACCTGAACAAGGCCGCCCAAATCCTCAAGACCAACCCGGCCGAGGTGCCGGCACGCGTCCAGGCGCTGCTCGACGAGCGCCGCAAGCTCGAGCGCGAGCTCGCCGACGCGCGGCGTAGGATGGCGACCGGCGGCGGCGCGGGCGCGCCGGCGGCGGCGGTCAAGGACGTGGCCGGCGTGCGCTTCCAGGGCAAGCTGTTGGACGGCGTGCCGGCGAAGGAGCTGAAAAGCCTCGCCGATGATCTGAAGAAGCAGGTCGGCTCCGGCGTCGTGGCGCTGGTGTCGGTGGCCGACGGCAAGGCCTCAGTGGTGGTCGGCGTCACCGACGATCTGACCAAGCGCTTGAGCGCCGTCGACCTAGTGCGCGCCGGCTCGGTGGCGCTCGGCGGCGAGGGCGGCGGCGGACGTCCCGACATGGCGCAGGCCGGCGGCCCCGACGGCGACAACAGCCAGGCGGCGCTCGACGCCATCGAGCGGGCGATCTCCGAGATCAACTAATCGTCCTTCGAGACGCCCCGTCCCCTCACCCTGAGGAGCCTGCGAAGCG
>JACPJY010000049.1 GCA_016187325.1 Rhodospirillales bacterium
TCGAGGTGGCGTTCTGGCAGTCCATCCAGTCGAGCAAGGATGTCAGGGAATTCGAGGCTTATCTGACGCGTTACGGCGAACGCGGCGTGTTCTCGATGCTGGCCGCCAACCGGGTCGCCGCGCTGCGCGCCGAAGGCGGCGCTACCCGCGGCGCGTCCGAAAAGTCCGACCAGCAACTCGCCGCCGAAGCCCTGATCCGGGCCCGCAAGATGATCCAGGACATGGTCGCCAACGCCGGGTCGCTGATGGGCGCGAAGGATGCCGACCCGACCGAACGGGTGAACAAGTTCCGGGGCATGCTCGGCACCGTCGTCGATTTCAAGCCGATGGCGCGGTTCGTCCTCGGCAAGCATTACGAGTCCGTGACCCCCGAACAGTGGGAGCGGTTCTTCCTTACCTACAAGGAGTTGTTCCTGTCTGGCTACGAGTTCTCTGCTGCCAAGTCATGGACCGGCAAGTACGAGCTGGAAACCGTTCGCGAGTACGGGGACGACATTCTGGTGACGGTGAAATTCGTGCGCCAGGACGCGGCGCCGCTCAGGGTCGGTTTCCGCATTCGGCGGCGGCCCGAGAGCTTTTTCGGCTACAAGATCATCGATGCCCTCACCGACGGCATGAGCTTGGTGACGACGCAGCGCAACGACTTCGCCGGCGTGCTCGCAAGCGGCGGCATCGAGGGGCTGATCCAGACGCTTGAAACCCGATTCGGAAAGGCGGTCAAGCCGATCGTGATTCCCGACTAGCTGACGGGCCGCGGTCGCCGTTTTCGGCCTTGATTCGGCCACCCAGAGGGGTTTGAGTGAGCGCCGACGGCCCGTCCGGGTATGATGGCGGACCTCGGATACGCAACAGGGACCCTCAAACGAGGCACGCGGAAGAGGTATCGTCCCATCATGGACTTCCGGCCGATCTTCCTGGTCGTCGGCATGCTTCTGGCGACTCTGGCGTTGACTATGCTGGTGCCGGCGGCGGTGGACGCGTTCTCCGGCCATGCCGACTGGCAGGTGTTCGCCATGTCGGCCGGCGTCACGCTGTTCGTCGGCGTCGCCATGGCGCTGACCTGTCGCTCCGGCGACATGCAGCTTTCCATCCACCAGGCGTTCGCCATGACGACGCTGAGTTGGTTGCTGCTGGCGGCGTTCGCGACTATCCCGTTCGTGTTCTCCGAGCTCCGGCTGAGCTTCACGGACGCCTTTTTCGAGGCGATGTCGGGGTTCACCACCACCGGCTCGACGGTGATCGTCGGGCTCGATAAGGCACCGCCGGGGATCCTGGTATGGCGGTCGCTGCTGCAATGGCTCGGCGGGCTCGGCATCATCGTCATCGCCATCGCCGTGCTGCCGATGCTGCGGGTCGGCGGCATGCAGCTGTTCCGCATGGAGAGCTCCGACCGCTCGGAAAAGGCGTTGCCGCGCGCCGCCCAGATCGCCAGCGCCATCGGCATCATCTATGTGGTGCTGACCGGCATCATCGCCATCGCCTACTGGCTGGCCGGGATGAGCGGCTTCGATGCCATCAATCACACCATGACCACCATCGCCACCGGCGGATACTCCACCCACGACAATTCGATCGGCCATTTCGACAACGTCAAGATCGAGATGATCGCCATCGTCGGCATGCTCGCGGGCAGCCTGCCGCTGGTGCTTTATCTCAGGACAATCCAGGGCAAACCGCTGGCCGTCCTCGGCGACGGTCAGGTGCAGTGGTATCTGTCGATCATCGCCATGGTGGTCGTCTCGACCGCCGCATGGTTGTGGCTGCACGGCGGCATTCACCCGTTGACGGCGCTCCGGCAGGCCGCGTTCAACATCTTCTCGATCATCACCACCACCGGCTACGCCACCGCCGACTACAACCTGTGGGGCACGTTCGTCATCCCGCTATTCTTCTTCATCATCTTTATCGGCGGTTGCTCCGGCTCCACCGCCGGCGGCATCAAGATCTTCCGCATCCAGGTGCTGTATGCCGCCGCACGCATGCAGCTCCGGCGCTTGGCGCACCCGCACGGGGTGTTCATCCCGCACTACAACCGGCAACCGATCTCCGACGAGGTCATCGTTTCGGTGCTCAGCTTCTTCTTCATGTGGTTCTTCATCTTCTCGGTGCTGTCGCTGGGGCTCGGTTTGTTGGGGCTGGATTTCCTCACCGCCTTGTCGTCGGTGGCGCAGGCGTTGGCCAACGTCGGCCCGGCGCTGGGGCCGATCGCCGGGCCGGCCGGCAATTATTCGTCGTTCCCGGACGCCGCCAAGTGGCTGCTGGCGGCCGGCATGCTGCTCGGCCGCTTGGAGCTGTTCACGGTGATGGTGATGTTCAGCCGCTCGTTCTGGCGCGGCTGACGGACCTTTTCGGGCAACCTTATTTGAGCCAGGCGCCGAGGTACTGGCGGATGTTCTTCTCCATCTCGGCGTTGAAGTCGGTCATCATCGCCTCGACCTCCTTGAACCAGATCCGGTCGCGCTCGTTCAGGGAAACGTCCTCGCGCATGGTAGTGAAGCGGGTGACACGCGCCTCGGCGCGGCCGCGCCGGCGGGCGTCGGTCACCTCCAGCGACGCCTCGACTAGGAAATCGTAGCGTTGCGCCTGCTGCTTGGTGAACGTCGCCTTGAGGCCGGTCTTCTGTTCCAGCGGCGTCTCGACGACACTGGCGACGTGGATGACCAGCTGCGCCGTGCCCGAACGGCCGACCGGCTTCAGGCGGTCGGCAGCCCACCGCCGGAGCGCCTTGATCGGCGGCGTCGGCACCAGGTGGTCGACATTGGGCGCCTTCATCGGCGGCTGGTAGCGGGCGACGACTTCGACGTTGGCGACGTCGAGGCTGATGGGAGCCAGGTGCGCGAATGTCATCTCGGGGAACTTCTGCACCTGCACCGGCGTCTCGCACGCGGCGAGCGTCAGCGCCAGCAGCGCGGGGAGGCCGACGAAGAGAAAACGCGTGACGGTTCGGTCCATGGTGGGAGCCTTTGCACCAGTTGTTTGAGACTAGGGATTCGTCCGGCCGCGATCAAGGGCCGGCGACCGGCCCTCGAAAAGCGCCGCGATCTCGACCTCGTCGAAGTGATAGTCGGTCTTGCAGAATTCGCATGTGACGGTCAGGCGGCCGTTCTTGGCCATGTCGCGGATGTCGTCCTCGGCGAACGAGCCGAGCGTCACCATCACCTTCTCGCGCGAGCACCGACAGGCATGGAACAGCGGCTTGGTGCGGTAGACGCGCACGCCTTCCTGGTGATACAGCCGATAGAGGATCTCGGACGGCTGCAGCGCCGGATCCAGGAGCTCGCCCGCGGTAATGCTGCTCATCAAGGCAACGCCGCGTCGCCAATCGTCATCCTCGTCGTCTTCGTCGACGTCGCGCAATCCGCCCGCCGCCGGCAGGCGCTCGATCATCAGCGCGGCGGCGCGGGTGCCGTCGCCGTTATGGGCCTCCGCCGCCGA
>JACPJY010000050.1 GCA_016187325.1 Rhodospirillales bacterium
CTGGTGCCGGCGACGCGGGCGAAGCAGATCAAGGCCGACCTGGCCGCCGGAAAAATCGACATCATCATCGGCACCCACGCGCTGCTGGCCAAGGACGTGGCGTTCAAGAATCTCGGCCTCTTGGTGGTCGACGAGGAGCAGCACTTCGGCGTCGCCCACAAGGAGCAGCTCAAGAAACTCAAAGCCGACGTGCACGTGCTGACGCTGACCGCGACGCCGATCCCGCGCACCCTGCAACTGGCGCTGACCGGCCTGCGCGAGCTGAGCCTGATCGCGACGCCGCCGGTGGACCGGCTGGCGGTGCGCACGTTCGTGCTGCCTTACGACCCGGTGATCGTGCGCGAGGCGGTGCTGCGCGAGAAGTACCGCGGCGGCCAGACTTTCTACGTCTGCCCCAGGGTCTCGGACCTCGACCGCGTCGCCGAGCGGCTCAAGGAGCTGGTGCCCGAGGTCAAGGTCGCCGTGGCGCACGGCAGACTCGCGGCGCGCGCGCTCGAGAACACCATGATCAAATTTTACGACGGCGCCTTCGACGTGCTGGTATCGACCAACATCATCGAATCCGGGCTCGATCTGCCGGCAGTCAACACCATCATCATCCACCGCGCCGACATGTTCGGCCTCGCCCAGCTCTACCAGTTGCGCGGCCGGGTCGGGCGCTCGAAGGTGCGGGCTTACGCCTACCTGACGCTGCCGCCGGGGCGGCTGCTGTCGCCGGCCGCCGAGCGGCGGCTGGAGGTGATGCAGACTCTCGATACCCTCGGCGCCGGCTTCTCGCTCGCCAGCCACGACCTCGACATCCGCGGCGCCGGTAACCTGCTCGGCGCCGAGCAGTCGGGCCATATCCGCGAGGTCGGCATCGAGCTCTACCAGCACATGCTGGAGGAGGCGGTCGCGGAGGCGCGAGGGCTGGACGCCGGCAGGCCGGCCGACGACGAGTGGAGCCCGGCGATCGGCCTCGGCATGCCGGTGCTGATCCCCGACGCCTACGTCGCCGACTTGAGCGTGCGCATGGGCCTTTATCGGCGCCTCGCGTGGCTCTCGGGGCGCGACGAGATCGAGGCGTTCGCCGCCGAGATGATCGACCGCTTCGGGCCGCTGCCCGCGGAGGCGGAGAACCTGCTGCAGGTGGTCGCCCTGAAGCAGCCTTGCCGCGACGCCGGCGTCGAGCGCATCGAGGCCGGGCCGAAGGGCGCCGTGGTGTCGTTCCGCAAGGACCGCCACGCCAATCCGGCCGGGCTGGTGAAGTGGATCACCGGCCAGCAGGGGACGGCGAAGCTGCGCCCCGATCATCACCTGGTGTTTATGCGTACCTGGGAGACGCCGAAACAGCGCCTGGAAGGGGTGCGGTATCTGGTCGGCGAGCTGGCCCGCGTCGCCGGGGAGGGCAAGCGGGAAGGCGCCGCGGAACAGGGCAGGGCGGGCGAGGGCGCCGGCGCTGCCAGCCGGCCGGTGACGGGTCCGTGCCCCGCCCGCTAATGCACCCTTGTCCTATCGCCGGGCGCCAGCACCCCAGCGTCGCCGACGGTCAGCCCTAAGTCCCAGCCGGCGTGGGTGGTAGTGTCGATCAGCAGCCGGCACAGCGCGTGCAACAGGTTCTTGTTCAGCCCCAGCTTGACGTCGGGGCCGCCGCGGGTCTGCAGGTTGAGGACCGTGAGCCCGTTCTTGCCCTTGCCCGGCCGCACCGAGCCGCCGACCACCAGCAGCGGCCCCGAGCCCTCGGTGACGTCGCGGTGGCCCTGCTCGTGGGCGCGGCTGAAGTCGGAAGCGCCGACCGCCTGCTGGTGCTCCATCGCCATCACCGCCTTGCGGGCGGCGGGCTGGATGGCGCGCCGGATGTCGGGCTCGTTCTCGATGGTCTTGATCAGCGCCCCCCACAGCACGCGCACGAAGCGGCGGGTCAGCCAGAACCGGAACTCGGTCTGGTCCGTGGTGCTCATGCGCAGCAGCAGCCGGTCCTCCTCGGCGGAGAAGCTCATGGTGATCTGGTGCAGGGCGCTGGTCATGGCGGGTCCACGGGCGGCGGCCGCCACCACGTTGGCGGGCGGTCGGGAACCATAGACCGCGGCGGAGCCTTGGGAAACCCCAGTGCGGCGGGGCAGGGATCAGGCGGCGTCGGTGGCCAGCGCCGCGTCCAGCATGCGCACCAGCACCTGCGGCTCCTGGGCGCCCGAGATCAACAGCTTGCCGTTGAAGGCGAACGACGGCACGCCGTTGATGCCGAGCCTATGCGCGCGCGCGTTTTCGTCGTGGATCAGCGCCACGTCGTCGTCGCTTTCGAGATACGCCACCAGCGCGTCGCGTTCCAGCCCGTTGGCGGCGCCGACGTCGACGAGTACGGCCGGATCGCCGATGTCGCGGCCCTTGACGAAGAACTCGACGAACAGCGCCTCGACCACTTGGTCGGCGCGCCCGCGCGCCTCGGCGAAGCGCACCATGCGGTGCGAGTCGACCGAGTTGGGAGTGCGGTCGATGCGGTCGAAGGCGAAATCGATCTCGACGGATTGCCCGGCCTCGCCGATGGCGCCGTAGATGCGACGTACTCGCGCCTCGCTGCCGAACTTCTTCATCAGATAGGCGCTACGGTCGATGCCTTCCGCCGGCATTTCCGGGTTGAGCAGGAACGGTCGCCAGCGCGGCTTCGCCTTGACCGCGAGCCGCATGGCGAGTGCCTTCTCCAGCCGGCGCTTGCCGATGTAGCACCAAGGACAAACGGTATCGAAGATGACGTCGATTTCCATGGCTGCCTTGGCAATGTAGCGGTTTCAGCCGCCCTGGCAAGGCGTCGGGGGAGCGGCAAGGCGTTTCGGTCCGGCACGATGCCCAAACCGGGTCCAACCCCGCAACCGGCCCGACACGAAATCGGCAGTTGACGGCCGTCCCGCAACCTATCAAAATGATAGATCGATGAAAAAGGCCGAAATCGTACCTTTGCAGATTACGGCGACGACGGCGCGGCCGATCATTCAGGAAATCGCCACGAATACGTCGCGAATCGTCATCCTCGATCATGCCAAGCGACGGATGCGAAAACGCCGGATCACGCCGTCTCAAGTGGTTTCCTGCCTGCGCAAGGGGGTCGTCATCGAAGGCCCGGCACTTGACGACAAGGGATTTTGGCGATGCACCATGCAACGCCTCGCCGCTGGCGAGGAAGTGACGGTCGTCGTGTCGTTCAATTCGCGCGACAGGGTGTTGGTGATAACCGCGTATTGAGGAAGCTGAGGATGTACCACTATACCGAATGCGGGTTGAACAAGATCTGGCTGTTGAACGGCTACACCGTTCACAAGACACCGTACGGCAAGGGCGTGTCCATCGACAACGCCGACGGCCTCCACCGGGCGATCGCGCTGCTCCTCGTCAATCACAAGCCGCGCCTGAGCGGCGGCGAGTTCCGGTTCATCCGCAAGGAGCTCGACATGTCCCAGAAGGCGTTGGGCGAAATCCTCGGCAAGGATGCCCAGTCCGTCGCCCGCTGGGAGAAAAGCGGCCGTGTACCCAAGATCGTGGAGCGGTTTCTGCGCGCCCTTTACCGTGAAACGGCGCTCGGCAATGCGGAAATCCGCAAGATCGTCAAGCGGCTCAACGAGACCGACCAGCGCGACTATTCGCGGATGCTGTTCGAGGATACCAGGTCCGGGTGGCGGTCGCGGGCCGCGTGAGTGTAGCGGAACGGCAATCGGTTGACGGTGCCGCGGCCGGTTGGGATGGGTTGAGCGGTTTTTCTGGTCTTAAGTGCGACCCGCGCGCCAAAAAGACCACAACACGAGAAGAGTGCCGGCAATGGATACCCCGATAAGCAACCCTAGAACAAACCGCTCGCTCGGTTGTGGCTCATAGCGTTCCGGTAAACCATATTGCTTTCTTTGTGCGGCTGAGAACCATTTAATCGTTATTTTTTGGATACTATTACGAGCATCCTTTATATCGTTGTTTATCTTGAAAAGAAGGAGAAGTTCCAGGACGCACGCTGTGGGGATAAATCCGGTGAGAACCACTTTTTCCAAACAGACAAATCTCAGGGCTTGGTCCACTCCAAATATTGCCGCGATCAACAGCAACAAATAATTTGTGATTGCCCACTGCTGTTTTTTCAAGAATGTCAGTTGGTCAGTTTTAGCCTGATAGAGGGCCACCACTTGCGGTGGCATGTTCGAGGCCGTTTTTGATTCTTTGTCTAAATTCATGTTGGCGCTTGCCAGGGGCAGGCCCGGCAACAAGCTTGGTGCTTGCCGATGTAGCACCAAGGACACACGGTATCGAAGATGATGTCGATTTCCATGGCTTAGTCCCGGACGTTTACCGATGATCGCCGTGCCTTGTAAACTGTAGACGTTTCGGACCCCCTGGCAAGAAGCAAGGCGATGCGAATACCGCGGCTGATCCTGGTCCTAGTGGCATTCTTGGTAGTGACGGCGCCACCCGCCGGCGCCCTCGACCTCAATCCGTTCTCGGCCATCAAGGGCGCCGTCGAGGCTGCCGTCGAGGATCGCTCCAGCGCCGACATCGCCAAGGACCTGGAGATCAAGGCCAAGCTCACCGCCGACGTCGTCGACAAGCTGGGCAAAGAGGCGATCTCGATCAGCGCCGACGTCTACGAGCAGGACGTGATGTTGACCGGTGCCGTCGAGAAGGCCGAGGTGAAGCAAAAGGCCGAGGTGCTGACCCGCGCCATCAAGGACGTCAAGAAAATCTACAACGAGATTCTGGTCGTGCCGGCGATCAAGCGGGAAAAGGGCGCCGTCGAGGGCTTCGTCGACGACACCGTGATCGAGGGCAAGATCAACGCGCTGCTGCTCGACGCCAAGGGGGTCAACGTCACCAACTTCCGCTGGCGCTCGGTCGGCGGCAAGGTGTTCCTGTTCGGCCGCGCGCTGTCCAGGGACGAGCTCGACAAAGCGGTCGCAGTAGTTCGCGGCATCAAGGGCGTGGCTTCCGTCACCAGCCGGGTCAAGGTGAGGCCGAAGGGATGAGACACCGCAAGCCGCGCTGCGGCCTGTGGGGCGACGCGTTCACCACCAGCGGGCAACCTGCTAAAATGCTGACGAGTTCCTTCGTCGCGCCCATGGCGACGATGTGGCTTTCGGGATGAACACCCCGGATGCCGGCGATGGCGACGACCGCAACGAGAATCAGGGAGGTGACAATGGCCAAAGATAAAATCGTCAATTGGAGTCGTCGCGATTTCGTGCGCCTGGCTGCCGGCAGCACGGCTTCGCTGGCGCTCGTCTCGTCGCCGCTGGCGGCCCTGGCGCAGGTGACCGGCGTGCCGGTCAAGATCGGCACCCTCGGCGCCGGCCGCATCGGCGGCACCCTCGGCCGACAGTGGGTGAAGGCCGGCCACCCGGTGATGTTCTCGTCGCGCCATCCGGAGAACCTGAAGGCAATGGTCGACGAGCTCGGGCCGCTGGCGCGCGCCGGCACGCTGGCAGACGCAATCACCTTCGCCGACGTGGTGCTGCTGGCGGTGCCGTACCATGCCATGCCGCAGGTCGCCAAGGATCACGGCAAGGCGCTCGCCGCCAAGGCCCTCGTGCTCGACGCCACCAATCCGTTCGAAACGCGCGACGGTGAGGTCGGGGCTCGGGCGCGCAAGAAGGGCGTCGGCGTCGCCGCGGCGGAGCTGCTGCCCGGGGTGCGCCTGGTGCGCGCCTTCAACGCCATTGGCTACGCGACGATGGGCGAGGCGCACAAGCGGCCGGCCGGCGAGCGCTTCGGCATGCCGATGGCCGGCGACGACGCCAAGGCGCTCGAGCTGGCATCGAAGCTGGTGCACGAGATCGGCTACGAGCCGGTGGTGATCGGGCCGATGAAGACGATGGGCAATCATCTGCTGCCGGGAACGGCGCTCGCCGGCGAGCGCTCGCCCGACGAGATACGGCAGATCGTCAAGACCCTGAAGTAAGCCGGCCTCGACCGACCGCACCGGGACTTCCCTAAATAACGGTGCCGTTCGTTCACCGTTAACCGTCGATCTGCTATCCTCGCGGCGCCTTTGGCCTGGATGGGTGCCCGAGTGGTTGAAGGGACCGGTCTTGAAAACCGGCAGGGGTGCAAGCTCCTCGTGGGTTCGAATCCCACCCCATCCGCCAGCCTTCGCTCTTCGAGCTTCGGCTGGCTTACGCCAGGAAGCCAGCCGAGGCGAGTTTAGAGCGAAGGCTGCCCTCCGAAGCCTCGGCGAAGGAGGGCTGGTTCAGGATACGTGAGATGTTTTACGTTTACCTCATCCAAAGCGAAACATTTCCTGATCGACGGTATGTCGGATTCACCACGGACTTGAAGAAACGCATCAGCGCCCATAATGCGGGTATCTCCATTCACACATCCAAATACAGACCTTGGAAATTAATCAGTTATCACGCCTTTTCCGAAAAGCGCAGAGCCCGGGAATTCGAATATTACTTGAAGACCGGCTCGGGGAAGACGTTCGCCAATAGGCGGTTTTGGTAGGATTTCAACGCCGCCGAAAGGCGGTATAATCAGCCGCGGTCGGCTTGAGACCGGCCGCGTGATCGTTCCGGGAACACGTCTCATGGACTGGATCGTCGGCGTCATCGCCACCATCGCCTTCGTTATCGCGACGACGGCGCTGTTCCGGATCAACAACATTCCGGCCGAGATCCTGCGCAAGGTGGAAATCTCGCTCAAGGCCGCCATCGGCATGCTGAGGGCCGACGCCGAGGAGAACGCCAAGCTGTTGAAGCAGTACAGCGACCGCATCCTGGAGGTCGAGCGGCGGGTCGAAAGCGGCCTCTCGGCCAAGGTCAACACGTCGGCGGAGCTGACCAAGCTGCGCGCCGACAACGAAAAGCTCCGCGACGAGGCGGCGCGGCTGCGCGTCGCTGCCAAGAAGCCGGTCCGCTGACGCGGCCGGCCTTGTCTTCGATTCAGGTGCTGCGCCGCCACTCGGCCGCCTGGCGGCGGCCGACCCAGGATCGGCGGTCGTCGGCGTGGCGCCGTTCCGTGTCCTGCCAAACCACCATCGTCTGGCGGCGTTCCGATTTTTCGCGACGGTCGCCGTCCTTGCGTTTGTCGCCGGCCTTCGCCGGCGTTGCGGTCGCCCGAGTGTTGGGCATTGCGGTTGTCTCCTTTTTGTCGGCCGTGGGCGGATATTGCGCCGGTGGGCCATTGGTATTGGGGCGACGCTTATAGCCGACGACGATGACGACAACCTGACGACGTCTAATCCGCAACGCCGAATTCGCTGCCGCGGCGACGCTCAGCGACGCGTTCGGAGCGGCCGAAAGACTCGATTGGCGCGCTCGGCGAATCGTCGCGCGCGGGGCGGGAAGGCCGTTCGGCCCGGAATCGGCGAATGAAGAAAATCTTGAAAATGGCCCTCGAAAATCGCCGGAGACCCCCGAAGATTCGCGGTTTTTTTGTCAAAAAAAGCCCTTGAAAAGACCTTGATTTCAAAAGGTTAAGAAAATCGGCGCTGAAACAGGCATTTCCCTGTTGCGAAATTAACCCATTAGGCGTAACTTATCCGACAATACCTGAAATAGTATATTCTAGGTATGACGTGTAGGTAGCAGAATGCTGAATGACAGTTCAATCAGCGCCGTATCGGCGGCCCCGACAAACGTCGGCCTCACTGCCTTCCAAGTAGCGGTTGTGCAGGCGAAAGTGTTTAAGAAGACACTCGCCGAAGTGAGCGACCGTGCGGACGCAACGGCCAGGGTGCTCGAGCGCAAAGCCGAAGAGCAGCGGCAGGCAGTGCGCGAGAGCTTGGCCAAGCAGCGCGGTGGTGTCGACATCGTCGTTGACGGTAGCGAGCCTGCGAAGAAGGATGCGAAGCAGGACGTCAACGCCCCGTCGCCGGGCGGCGAGGTCAATATCAGGGTATAGGACGACCGGCATAGCGGTCCCGATCGCGGGATCAACGCGGTAACGCCCTTGGACGGGCGTTTTTTTGTTTTTCGGATGCCGCCGTCCGCGGCTAAAAACAGTATTTCCAAACACTTTCCGCAGACGC